>JBIHZY010000064.1:0-9132 GCA_044240185.1 Solirubrobacteraceae bacterium | reverse complement strand
TCGAGGGTGCGGTTTCGTCAGCCATAATTATCTCCGGTTAAAGGACGAGCTTGCGCTCGTGGGGCTCGAGGTTGTCGTAGTTGTAGAGCTTCTTGCCGCAGACAAACTTCTGCAGCTCAGGTGGCGTACCGAGGTCGTAAAGCCCCATCTTGCGGGTCACGAACTCGAGGTCTTCGTCTGTCATCTCGCCTGGCACGCAATCGGCGCCGAGCGACTTGACCTTGCCACCGACGTAGATGATGCCGTCGTACATCGAGTCGCCAAGGTGCGGCCCAACGTCGCCGAGAATCAGCTGGCGGCCGCGCTGCATCATGAAGCCGGTGTTTGAGCCTGCAGCGCCGGTGATGATGATCGTGCCGCCCTTCTGGTCGATGCCGGTACGAGCGCCGACGCGGCCCTTGATCACCAAGTCGCCGCCGCGGATTGCCGCGCCTGTGAGCGAGCCGGCGTTGCCGTTAATCACGACTACGCCCGACATCATGTTCTCGCAGGCCGACCAACCGACGCGGCCGTTGACGGTTACTTCAGGTCCGTCGATCACGCCGAGCGCGAAGTAGCCGAGGCTGCCTTCGAAGGTCATCTTGCAGCGCGTCAGGATGCCAACGCCGAGCGAATGCTTGCCGCCGGGGTTGAGAATCGTCACGTCTTCAATCCCTTGCTCGTAAACGAGCGAGCGGATCTCGAGGTTGATCTTGCGCGTCGTCAGCTCGGAGGCGTCGATCGTCGCCTTTCCGTCCTTGACAACTGCCACGCCCAGGACGGTGTCGTCAACTTCGACGAGCCCGCGGGCGTCATAAGTGATCTGGCTTTCGCCGACTACCGCGTCCATACCATCACCTCTCCTTCGAATGGGTCATAAGTTTCGATTTCGCCCGGAACCACCTCGCGGATCGCAATCTCTTCAGATGCGACGGCGATGATGTTGTCGCTCTCGTAAAGAACGAGCGGCTTGGCGGCCAGCTCGTCCTTTGCCATCCCGAGCGAATCTGCCGTGACACAGAGGTACGTGAATACCCCGTCAAGCTCTTCCATGCTCTGCGTCATAGCATCCTCGAGTGAGGTTCCTTCGGCCAACTTCTCGGCTAGGTAGACGGCGATAATCTCCGAGTCGCAGGCCGACTGGAAACGGTGGCCGCTGCGCTCGAGCCGCCGGCGCCAGTAGAAGTAGTTCGTCAGCTGGCCGTTGTGGACAACTGCGACATCCGAGAACGGATAGGCCCAGTAGGGGTGGGCTCCGGCGATGTCAACGTCGGACTCAGTTGCCATCCGCACGTGGCCAATGCCGTGCGTGCCCTGCATCTTGTCGAGGTTGTACTGCGCCGCGACCGTCTCAGCGTCGCCAATGTCCTTGACGATCTCAAGCGCATGGCCGAGCGAAAGGACCTGCGTGTCGCGGACCGATTCGACTTGGTCGGCGAGCGTCTTTAGGTCGCCGCTGTAATCGAACGTGAAGGTCGACGTGTAGTCGGTCGTCTCGTCGATTTCGGTGACGCTGGCACCGACGGCGCGCAGCTTCCCTTCAACCTCGGCGCGGCGGCGGAGCAGCCGCTCGGCGAAGTCGAAGTCGCGCTTCGTGTTCGTATCGGCGAGCGTGATCCGCATCCGGAACGCCTCGCTCGGTGTGCCGTAGAGCGCATAGCCGGTCGAGTCGGGGCCGCGATGCTTCATCGACTGCAGCATCTGCTTCATGTCCTCGCCAACGGCATGAGGGCCGTCGCGGTAAATGATTCCTGCAATTCCACACATAAGTAGTTCTCCTGATCGAGGTTGAGTAGCTGGGTGAGCGGTTAGGGGAGGTACTCGAGGTATTCGTCGCGCTCCCAATCGGTGACCGATGCGAGGTGACGTTCCCACTCATCGCGCTTGTAGTGGTTGAAGATCTCGTAGAGCTTGCCTGGCATCGCCGCCTTCACGACTTCGTCCTTTGCCAGCTCGTCGAGCGCCTGCCCGAGGTTGTCCGGCACCCTTTCAATCTCCGCGCCAGCCTTCAGCAGCTCGTAAGTATTGCCAACCTGCGGCGGGCCCGGGTCGATCTTCTTGTGCAGCCCGTCGAGGCCTGCGTTCAGCAGTGCAGCAACGGTCAGGTACGGGTTGCAGGATGAGTCAACGCCGCGGTACTCAAAGCGGCCGCCGCTGGCTACGCGGACCGTGCATGTGCGGTTCTGCCAGCCCCAGTTGCGGTAGATCGGAGCCCAGAAGCCGGTATCCCACATCCGCACGTAAGAGTTCACCGTCGGGTTACCAACGCACATCAGCGCGTGGAAGTGCTCCAGCAGTCCACCAAGGAAGTGGCGGCCGCTGTCGGAGAGCGATGCTGGGCCGTCCGGATCGTGGAAGACGTTTTTGCCGGCGTCGTCGACCAGTGTGAAGTGGTGGTGGTGGCCGTTTGCCGCCACGCCGGTGAACGGCTTCGGCATGAAGGTAGGCAGCAGGTCGTGCTTGCGGCCGACCGCGGCGCAGATCTGGCGGTAGGTGGTGATGTTGTCGGCCGTCTTGACCGGGCGGTCGAAGCGGAAGTTCAGCTCCAGCTGGCCGGGGGCGTCCTCGTGGTCGCCGTAGCTCATGTCGAGGCCCATCTTCTGGCCGTATTCGACAACGTCGAGCAGCACCGGACGCAGTTCCTCGAACTGGTGAATGTGGTAGCAGTAAGGCTCCGTCACTCCGACCGGCGCCTCGCCTGGAAGCGGCTTACGCAGCCACATCATCTCCGGCTCGATGCCGATCAGGAAGTGGAGGCCGAGCTCGTCTTCAAAGCGCTGCACAACCTGCTTGAGGTTCTGGCGCGCATCAGCGTCGAAGCGCTCGCCGGTCTCAGTGTCGTAACAGTCACAGAAGACTCGCGCTACGCGTGGCTCCCAAGGAAGCACTTGGAAGGTGTCAAGGTCGGCGATTGCCGCGAGCTCTGAGTCGTCGGGCGTAAAGCCGATGTACTCGCCGTGGCGGTCGGTGAAGAGGTTGGCAGTCGCGCCGTAGACGAGCTGGTAGCCCTTCTCGGCGACCTGCGGGAAGAATGAGGCAACGACGCCCTTGCCCAGCACGCGGCCCGTGATCGAGACCTGCTGGAAGTAGACGAAGTCAATGCCCTCGGCTTCGATCCGCTTAGTCAACTCTTCGATCTTCTCGCGGCGTCCGGGAGCGTTTCGCGCTTCCTCGAGCGTCTGTGGCGTTGCGGCTGTCTTAGGAGTTTCCAGCACGTCGCTGACTCCTCCACCCATCTTCACTCCGTTTACTTCGGCCATATCTCGTATCCCTCTCCCGTTGTTGACTGTCGGCTCTTCAACCGGCGAAGCGCGATAATGCCTCACCCGACCGTCTTAGGTCAAATTCGTACAATAGTCCCGCGCCGCCAGTTTTGCCACCCCACCGGTGAGCACTTCGCTGAGCGACGATTAACGGGTCGTCGCTGCGCCGACTAGGATTGCCAAATGCTGATCAGCGAGGAGATCCTGACCAATGGGTAAGCGAGGCCGCGCGCAGGCCGACTCGGGCGAACTCGACCTCGGCAGCACAGCGCAGCCACCAGCGCCGGAGTACATCAAAGGGCCGATGGGAATGAAGCGCCGCAAGCGCACCCCGTTCAGCCAGCGCGAGCGGCTCGGCCATGAAGCCCCTGGCGCAGTTCTGAGGGGTCCTCCGATCACGGTCGACTGCGAATGCGGTGAGCAGGCTGAGCTTCAGTACGGCGACCGCTGGACCTGCCCGAGCTGCGAGCGCGTATACGACACGAACAAGATTCCGCGAGAGCAGTACGAAAAGATTCGCAAACTCCAGTTCCGCTTTCGGCTTTTGCCGATCGTGCTCGGAGTGGTGTCGATCTCGCTGGCAATCTTCTTCACCCTGAGCGGGAACATCTTTGCTGTCTTCATTCTCCTGCCGAGCGTGATTGTCGTTTGGTTCATGCTGCTGCGCCCGCCGCACCGCCGCCGCTTCCAACAGGCGATGAGCGACATGCCGGCCTGGGATCTGCGCGCCGAAGCTCAGTAGCTCGGCCATCAGCTTTTAGCCAACGCAACGCTGGAGCGACGCCCGCTCTCTGCCCTGAACGACGAAGCGGGAGCCAATTGGCTCCCGCTTGTCAGTCGTTGCCGCCGGGAAACCCCCGCGGTTAGAGCCTCGCCTAGACCGGAGTCGAGACGGCCGGCGAATCGTCCGGCATTGGCTGGGCTGGGTCGCGGAAGCGAATCTTGCCCTTGTCCTGAACCACGTGTCGGTAGATGTAGAGCAGGAAGGCAACCACCAGCACTGCCACCCCGATCAGCGTCTTGTCGAGCCCGTAGCCGTACTCGTCTGCGAAAAGGAAACCACCGCAGACCAGCAGGAACAGGTTTACGCAGCCAAGCAGGAAGGCAATGCCGACCCACGGCTTCGACAACTTGATTGGTCGTGGCCAATTTGGGCGATCCTTGCGCAGCAGCACGAAGCCGAAGAGCGCGCAGACCGTCGCCAGCACGTAGCCGATGTTGGAGACCGCGAGGATTGCGATAACACCGTGGAAGAAGAGGATCAACAGAATGTTGATGACCATGTCCGCGCTCATCGCGAAGGCAGGAACCTTGCGCTTCGACAGCTTCCCTAGCTGAGTCAGCGTCATTCCTTCCTTCGCGATTCCGAACAGCGCTCTCGCGCCGTCCATCGTCGCCGTGTTCATCGAGAGGATCAATCCACCGACAAGGCAGACGACCATCACGTTGGCCAAGGTGCTGCCAACCAGCGTGTCAAACGCCGTCACGTAGAAGGCGATGAAGGTCGGATCATCTGCAACCGTTGCTGTACCGAGCGTGCCGCCAAGTCCGAGCGGCAGCAGCACATAAACGATGATTGAGAACATCGCCGACGCGCGCAGCGCCAGCGGTGTATCAACCTCCGTGTTGTGGTATTCCGGCGCGAACGACGCAACTGCCTCAAAGCCGTAAGCCGACCAACACATGAAGTAGAGCCAGGTGACGGCAAGGAAGAGGCCACCGTTGGTCCCGACCTCCCACTGCATGTTTGAGGAAGACCAGTCGCCTGTGATGTAGGGGAGGAACATCAACACGAAGGCCGGAATCAGCAGCAATCCGCCGGTGATGTAGCCAAACCAGACCGCTGGCCGAACACCGAAGACGTTGAAGGCCCAAACGATGATGATCGCCGCGATGCCGATGATCGCCGGCCAACTGAGGCCAAAGCCGATCGAGTTTGCATTTTGCTGGCCGGTTGTCCAGACAGCGTCCGGGAACCATTGCGTGATGATCAGCGTGCCGACGATTAGGCCGTTGATCGAGAGCACCACCGACCAACCCATCCAGTAGCCAAAGGCGACGACTGGTCCGATGAAGTTCGTGTATTTACGGAACGCCTCATGGGCATAGACCGCAAGACCGCCCGACTTGTTCGGGAACATCGTCGAGAGCTCGGCGTAGATGTTGTTCTGCATCGCGCCAAAGAGGACCGAGATCGTCCAAAGGACAACCGCGCCGGTCGTACCAAGCGCGCCAATTGAACCGCCAAGTGCGGCGATCAGGAAGCCTGGGTTGGCGAGCGCGACTACAAAGCCGTCCCACCAACTCATCGACTTCAACATCTGATTGTGGTCTACCGCTGCTGTGGCCATCTGAACCCTCTTTCTCTCTCGGTTGCGTTGCGTAGTACTACGACGGGCAACCGAAACTTAAAGTTCGGATGCTCCTCCCGGCGCGAACTAGTATCAGTTGTTACGGAGCGATTGCAAGCAATCCTTTTTCGAGCGTGTGGAATTCCCCCGGTTTGCTGGATTTTCGCTTTGAAAAGTTTCTAGAATGGTTCATTCGAGCCGATGCCTTCGATCAAAGACCGCTCATCACTGGTGACTCCAGCGGGCGCCGTGCCAGGCGCCTCGGGGCCAGTCGTGCTGGCAACTTTGGCGCTGCGGCCCGACCCGACGGCGGAGCAGATGGCGATCGATAGCTGCCTCGAGGCTGGCGCGCCGCTGATCCTCGTCAATGCCGTTCAGATTCCGATGTACCCGACGACAATGATTGTCGCCGGTGCCAGCGCGATGGTTTTGCCGCATGAGGATGATCGCGTCGCCGTGCGCGCCGCCGGCGATCGGATCGCCGCGCTTGGCATCCCGGTCGAGGTTGTTGGCCTATTCAGCTCACGGCCAGTGAAGGCGATTGTTCGTCTGCTCGGAGAGCGCAACGCTGCGTTGCTGATATTCGGCCCGCTGCTGAGCGAGGTCGGGCGGCTGCGTCTACGGACGGCTACGCGCCGCCTGCGACGCGACGCCAACTGCCTCGTTTGGGTCGCGCCCGACGGCTGATCGCAGAAGTTGGGAAGATGGTTCGTGGTGTACGACCTAGACAAGCGTCGCACTAAGCGGTAGTAAGTCTTTGAACAAATTGGTTAAGCAGACTCAAACAGCTAAAGCGGAGGATTAAAGATGGCCGAGAAAATGTGGGGAGACGAAGAATTCTGGGGGCTCGGCTACGAATGGGATCCGGATTGGGTACTGACCGAGAAGCAGATTGAGCTGCGTACGAAACTGATCGGCCTCTGCGAGAACGAGATGCGCGCCAACGCGAAGCGCTCCGATGATGAGCTGCTTTACCCGAATCGCAACTTCGAAATCCTTGGCGAGAACGGCTTCCTCGCGCTGACCGTTCCCGAGGAGTACGGCGGACTTGGCGAGAACCACGTCGCTTTCGCAATGGTCTGCGAGACGATTGCCCGCTATGGCTGCGCATCGACGGCGATGTGTTACGTGATGCACATGGCAGCGGTCAACACGATCATGCTGCGCCCAACACCTGAGCTGATTGAGAAGTACATTCGCCCGCTCAACACTGGCAAGATCGGCACGCTCTCCTACTCCGACCCTGAGACCGGCTCGCACTTCTGGTACCCCGTCTCATCGGGCGCAGAGAAGACTGAGGATGGTTTCAAGGTCCGCAAGAAGGCCTCCTGGACAACCTCTGGTGGCTTTGCCGACTTCTATGTCGTTCAGACAACGAGCCCTAACTTCACCGGCTACGACGACCTCTCGGTCTTCGTAATTGACGGCGAGCACGTTCAGGCCCAGCCGTCGCTTTGGGACGCACTCGGGCTTCGCGGCAACCAGTCGGGCCCAATTGAGGTCGACAACGTTGACATTCCCGCTGACCAGATCGTTGGCCCGCTCGGCGACGGCGCTGCCTCCAACGATGAGGCCGTCGATCCGTGGTTCCTAATCGGTTCTTCATCGGTCTGGAGCGGCATCGCGATGGGCGCGATCGACATCGCTAAGCGCCACACGACGCGCAAGCGTCACGTTGACGTTGGCCTGCGCGTAGCTGACTACCCGACGATTCAGGATTACGTCGGCGAGTGCCTGATGGACACCAACTCCTGCCGCATGTTCACACTCTCGGTCGCCCAGGCGTTCGACAAGGTGACAGACGACAACACGCGCGTGCTCGAGCTCGGCGAGACTGCCCGAACTGACTTCCTGCATTGGGCTTGGCAGATCAAGTTCGAAGCTGCGAAGAACGCCGCCCATGTCGTTGACAAGATGCTCCACGCCTGCGGCGGCTCGGCCTACAAGCGCGACATGGAGATGGAGCGCTACCTGCGTGACGCCAAGGCCGGCTGGGTGATGGGCCCGACCAACGAGGTCCTGCGCCAGTTCGTTGGCAAGGCCGTGTTGCTCGGCTTCGAGTCGCTCGATTACTGGAACCAGAGCTACAACAACCGCGCCGTTGAGAACGAGATTAAGAAGCTCGACAGCGACGGCAAGCGCGAGCTTGCTGCGCAGTTGATTGAGCAGGCTGAGAAGGACGCTTCTAACGAGCCTGTCAAGGCCTGAGCGGTAGCGAGACGCGCGCCGATGGCTACCGGGACAGGACGTCCGACGCTTCTCGTCCCGGGGCTAAAGCCGTACGACCCCGCCTTTGAGTCGCACTGGGTGCGACCGGGCGGGGCGACGGTTCTACTGATCCAGCCTGACGATCGCGTAACGATCGTCGACAACGACGGCAGCCAGCAGGCTGAGCTGACCGTTCTTTCTCCCGATGGCCGCGACGATGCGGGCGCGCTCGGCGCCAAGGCCGATGCCCCGGCGAGCGTGCTGCGAGAACTGGTTGCCAAGGCTGAGGGCGACAGTTTCCTAGGCGCCCTTCACGCCCGCGGGCTCGACCCGTCGGAGGCCAACGCAGTCGTTCTCTTCGGCGCCGACTCGCCGCCCGGCAACTCACAGAGCTTCACGGCCGAGCGCGAAGTTGTGATCGTCGTCGCCGCGCCGGCGGGTCGCGTGATCGACGGTGCCCACCCCGCATCGGCGATCGATGTTGAGATCAACCGCGCGGTGCCGCACGAGGACCCCGACCTGGAGCTTCCGGCGCCGCTCGCCGAGCCGAAGCTCGATTTCCGTGTCGAGGCTGCGACAGCAACTTCGTACACGGTCAAGAAGGGCGAGTTCATCCAAGTGATCGACGTCAAGGGCCGCCAGTGCTCAGACTTCCTCGCCTTCGATGAGGCAAAGCTGCAAAAAGGGCTTGAGCGCGGGCTTGATTCGACGGCGACGCGCAGCCTGATGGGTAACGCTTACCCGCAGCCCGGCCTCCATCGCAAGTACTTCGACAACGACCTTGATCCGCTGCTCGAGATGGTTCAAGACACCGTCGGTCGCCACGATAGCTTTGCCCTGGCCTGCACGAAGAAGTACTACGAGGACATGGGCTACTTCGGCCACATCAGCTGCTCGGAGAACTTCAACGCAAGCCTCGAAGAGTTTCCGATCGAGCCGCGTAACGGCTGGCCGGCGATCAACTTCTTTTTCAACACCGGCTTTGACGCCGATCTGCAGATGACGGCCGACGAACCGTGGTCGCGCCCAGGCGACTACGTGCTGATGCGCGCGCTAACAGACCTCGTCTGCTGCTCGTCGGCTTGCCCTGACGACATTGACCCAGCGAACGGCTGGGAGATCAGCGACATTCATGTTCGCGTCTACGAACCAGAGAACAAGTTTTCGATGGCGATAGCCCATCGCGTAACCCCCGAGGCAAGGCCAGTGATGACTAAAGAGACCGGATTCCACGAGCGCATCTCAGCGCTAACCAGCACGCACGTCGACTACCGCGGCTACTGGCTGCCGACCTGCTTCAACAACGAAGGCCCAATCTCGGAGTACTGGGC
>JBIHZY010000083.1:0-7902 GCA_044240185.1 Solirubrobacteraceae bacterium | reverse complement strand
GACGACCAGACCGAGCTGATTGTGATGAGCGGCGAGATCGGCGGCGACGCCGAAGAGCTGGCCGCCGAATACATCGGCGAGCACGTAACGAAGCCGGTCGTCGGATACATCGCCGGCTTCACCGCCCCTCCCGGCAAAACGATGGGCCACGCCGGTGCGATCGTCTCCGGCTCCAAGGGAACTGCAGCAGCCAAGGCCGAGGCGCTCGAAGCAAAGGGAGTGCGCGTCGGGCGCACACCGACGCAGGTTGCTGAGATCGCAATCGAGATTCTCGGCGGCTGAATTATTCGCCAGCAGGTAGCGTCAGCCGGGCAATGAACGACGAGCAGCCAGGCGACGTACGCGACACCCTTAGCGGGCTTGAGCGTCGGCTGCGCGAGATCGAAGGCGACCTGCGCAGCGGCGCCTCCGGGCCTGAGGCTCAGACGCCAGCAGCAGATGGCTCGGGTAAGGCTGGTTCCGGCGGCAGCGGCGGACGGCAGCGGCCGTCCGGGCTGCTGATCGCCGGGCTCTGCTCGGCCGCATTGTTGATCATCGTTTTGGTCGCCGTGCTCACGAGCTCTGGCGGCAGCACAGAAAGCTCCAGCGTCGGTCCGTCCGGGATCGTGCTTGGAGCAGGGCTCTCTGGCAACCGCGAGATTGCGGGAGTAGTGAAGCTCAGCGGCGCCCGCGCGGCGCGCGGCAACGCAGCCGCCGAGGCCTGCGCAGGTACGGCAGGCGCAGCACTGGTAATTGTTCAACCGGAGCCGAAGACGGTCGGCTGCGCCGGACTGACGGAACTTCTGACAATGACCGTCTCGGCGACTGGCGTTGCCCAGCGCGGCGGCAACGGGCGCTGTTTGCGCAGCGGCCAGGTGGCGGCGCAGCTGCGGCGCCCAGCCCGCGGCCTCACGCGCCAGCGTGCGGCGCGCGTGCTGAAAGCGCGGCGAGCAGCGGCCGCGAAGGCGCAGGCCCGTGGAGCTTCAGGAGCAGCAAGCATCAACGCCCAGCGTCGCGCAGCCGCAACCGCCGGGAGCAACTTCGACTCAGCCAACCGCCTCACTTTGACGAAGGTCCGCAATGCCAGCGGCAGCTGCGTCGCGCCGACTGCCTCAGCGCTGCGCTCCGGCGCCTACCCGCTGAGCGTCCGCGTAGCCCTGCTCGCGCGCCCAGACAGCGCGTCGAATGCCAACGTCACGGAGGCGGAAGCAACGCTGCGCAAGGCGCTGAGTGGCGCCGTCCCCGTTGAAGCGGCAGCGAGGCGTTAGGAGTGTCGATGGTCGACAACGATGCGGCGCCAAAGCGCTTGTCGCAACTAGGCGGTTGGATCGCGTAATGGGCGACTACGAACTAAGCAACCTCGGGGTCCTCGAATCAGACGCGATTCAGATCATGCGCGAGGTGGCCGCCGAGTTCGAACGCCCGGTCTTGCTCTTCTCGGGAGGCAAGGACTCGATTGTCTTGTTGCGCATTGCTGAGAAAGCCTTCCGCCCCGGCCGCTTCCCGTTCCCGCTGATGCACGTCGACACCGGCCACAACTTCCCCGAAGTAATCGAATTTCGCGACCGCCGCGTTGCTGAGCTTGGAGAACAGCTGATCGTGGCCAGCGTGCAGGAGTCGATCGACAGCGGCCGCGTAATCGAGCAGAGCGGGCCGCGCGCCTCACGCAACCAGCTTCAGACGACGACGCTGCTCGACGCGATCGCGGAGCACAGCTTTGAGGCCGCGTTGGGGGGAGCGCGGCGCGACGAAGAACGTTCGCGGGCAAAAGAGCGGATCTTCTCGTTCCGCAACGATTCCGGTGGCTGGGACCCAAAGAACCAGAGGCCCGAACTTTGGAACCTCTACAACGGGCGCATCAAGCAGGGCGAACAGGTGCGCGTCTTCCCGATCTCCAACTGGACAGAGCTTGACATCTGGCAGTACATCGCCGAGGAGCAGCTCGAAATCCCCTCGATCTACTTCGCCCACGAACGCGAACTGTTCGAGCGCGACGGCATGCTCTATGCGACCAGCGAAGTAAGCGAACTGCTCCCTGGCGAGGTGCCCTTCACCGACTCGGTCCGTTACCGCACTGTCGGCGACATGTCGTGTACCGGGGCTGTGCGCTCTTCGGCCTCGACACTCGAGCAGGTTGTCGAAGAGATTGCTGCCACGAGAATCACCGAGCGCGGCGAGACGCGCGCCGACGACCGCGCCTCAGAGGCTGCAATGGAAGACCGAAAAAAGGAGGGCTACTTCTAATGCGAACGGCCCTGCCAGAGGCAGCAGTAATTCGGAAAGCAGGACCGCGCTAATGGCTGCGACAGAACTGCTGCGCTTTGCAACCGCGGGCTCGGTCGACGACGGTAAGAGCACGCTGATAGGCCGGCTGCTCTATGACACAAAATCGATCATGCAGGATCAACTCGAGCAAGTTGGTGAAGCATCGGTCCGCCGACACGGCCAAGACGGCGGAATTGACCTCTCACTCCTCACAGACGGCCTTCGCGCGGAACGCGAGCAGGGCATCACAATCGACGTCGCCTACCGGTATTTCGCCACCCCCAATCGCAGGTTCATCATCGCCGACACCCCCGGCCACGTTGATTACACGCGCAACATGGTCACCGGTGCCTCGACCGCAGACCTTGCCGTCGTGCTGATCGACGCACGCAACGGGATCACGCAGCAGTCGCGTCGCCACGCTTTCATCTCGTCGCTGCTGCGAATCCCGCACATGGTCGTCTGCGTTAACAAGATGGACCTTGTCGATTGGAGCGAGCAGCGCTTCAACGAAATCGTCGCGGAGTTCAGCGACTTTGCCGCCAAGCTTGAGATCGTCGACATCACTTTCATTCCAATCTGTGCGCTGAGCGGCGACAACGTAGTCGAGCGTTCGACCCAGATGGCGTGGTACGACGGTGCGCCCCTGCTCTACCAACTCGAGAACGTCCACATTGCCTCGGATCGCAACCTGATCGATCCGCGACTACCCGTGCAGTGGGTGATCCGCCCCGGCGGCGACGAACACCATGACTACCGCGCTTTCGCCGGGCAGGTCGCCGGCGGCGTATTCCAGGTTGGCGATCCAATCGTCGTGCTGCCGAGCGGCGCGCGCTCATCGATCGAGGCGATCGACAGCTTCAACGGGCCCCTGACCGCGGCCTTCCCGCCGCTCTCGGTAGCACTTCGGCTCAGCAGCGAAATTGACGTCTCGCGTGGTGATCTAATCTGCCGCCCACGAAACCAGCCGCAGGTTAGCCGCGACATAGACGCGATCGTCTGCTGGATCGATCAGCGCGCAGCTGAGCAATCGGGCCGCTACCTGATCAAGCACACGACGCGCACGACGACTGCCGTAATCAGCAGCCTCGACTACAAGATTGATGTTGACACGCTCCACCGCGATGTCAACGTCAGCGGCCTTGAGCTCAACGACATCGGCCGCCTGCGACTGCGCACCAGCGTGCCACTGGCCTTCGACCTCTACAACCGCAACAGGCTTACCGGCAGTTTCATCTTGATTGACGAGGCGAGTAACAACACGGTCGCGGCAGGGATGATCATCGGCGAAGCAGAAGTTGGCGCTGAGCAGGCTGGCGAGCTATCCGCTCAGCGGACCGCCGGCGTTAGCTGGGATTCGGGCGAGCTCACACGCGAGCGTCGCTGGCGTGCGCTTGGCACACGCGGGGCAACGATCTGGTTCACCGGCCTACCCGCGTCGGGAAAGTCGAGCATCGCTGCAGCGACCGAGCAAAGCCTCGTCGAGGGCGGCCGCTCTGCCTACCGACTCGACGGCGACAATCTGCGCCACGGCTTGACCGGCGACCTTGGGTTCAGCGCTGAGGATCGAGCCGAGAACGTCCGGCGCACCGCCAGCGTCGCTGCTTTGCTGGCCGACGCGGGTGTGATCGCACTCGTATCGCTGGTCAGCCCTTATGCCGCCGACCGTGCGGCGGCGCGCGAGCTTCACGAACAGCAAGGAATCGAGTTCATCGAGGTGTTCGTCGACACGCCGCTAGAAATCTGCGAGCAGCGCGACCCAAAGGGGCTTTACGCTCGAGCGCGTAGCGGCGAGCTGGAGGAAATGACTGGAATTGATGCGCCTTATGAAGTTCCGGAGCAGGCCGAGCTTGTAATACGGCCCTCAGATCAGGAGCCACTGGCACGGGTACTGGAGCTGCTGCGCAGCCGTGGCGTGATCACCGACGGCTGAGGCTGGCGCGCTGGAAACATTCCGCTAGCGTAGATTCCATTCTATGGCTGACTCAATCTCATTCGCGCGCGGCGCGCCCTCACTCGACATCATCGACATCGAAGGCCTGAAGGCTTCGGCAGCTGAATCCTTCAGCGAGGATCCGGGCGGCGTAACGGCCTACGGCACGGCTGGCGGCTACGCGCCGCTGCGCAAGTGGATCGCTGACGGCCACGGCGTTGGCGTCGACCAAGTGATTGTCACGAACGGCTCGATGCAAGCCGACGCTTTTCTCTTCGACGCGCTCGTCCAGGCCGGTGACGCTGTCGTTGTCGAGCGGCCGACCTACGATCGCACGCTGCTCGGCCTGCTGGATCGCGGTGCCGACGTGAAGATGATCGAACTGGAGCCCGACGGGATCGACACAGCCGCGCTGCGCGCAGAGCTCGAGGGCGGGCTGCGACCGCGCTTCGCGCACATCATTCCTAACTTCCAAAACCCGGCCGGCTACACGCTCAGCCAAAGCAAGCGTGAGGAGCTGCTTGAGCTGGCGGCTGAATACGACTTCCTGATCTTTGAAGACGATCCGTACATCGAGATCCGCTTCACAGGTGAGCGGCTACCGACGATGCTCTCGCTCGACGGCGCCGATGGCGGCCATGTCGTCTACGCCTCGTCGTTCTCGAAGACGGTCTGCCCAGGAATCCGCGTTGGCTATCTCGTCGGTCCCGCGGCGCTGATCAAGGAGATCACGACAGCCGCGACCAACACCTACATCTCGCCCGACATGGTGGCGCAAGGGATCGTCCACCAGTTCTGTGTTTCAGGGCGAATCGAAGAGTCGGTAAAGACCGTTAGCGCGGCGCTGGCCGATCGCGTCGCAGCTCTAACCGCGGCGCTCGACGAGCACCTGCCTGAGGCGAAGTACAACGCGCCGGAAGGTGGCTACTTCATGTGGGTTGAGCTGCCCGAAGGAACCGACGTAGCGGCGCTCGAACAGGCTGCAGCTGAGCGCGACGTCGTCTTCGTTAAGGGCGAAGACTTCGTGATCGAAGGCGCTACCAACCAGCTACGACTGGCGTACTCCGGCGTAACGCCTGAGCAGATCAGCGAAGGCATCGCGCGACTAGCCGATGCTTACCGCTCGCTCTGATCAGCGGCCGTAGCGCTCGCTCGACATCACGAGATGCTCTGGCAGAGCTGTCCGTGACGGCGGCGATGGGTCGGCAATAACTGCGACCGTCTCAGCCACACTACGCGTGATGACGCACTGCTCGCCAGCTTCGCTGAGCATTACGACCTCCTCGTCGTCGGAGCTTTCCAGCGTCCCCTTCAGGCCCGGAGCGAAGCCTGCGGATTTGAGGTACTGGAGCAGATCCTCAGCCTCGTTCTCAAAGCGCATGATCTCAACCTTGGCGCCGAGCGCGACGTCGGCCAGCGGGACGCCCTGATCGCGCGACCCACCCTCAATCGGGTGGCCGTGGGGGCAGGTTGTAGCGTCGCCGATCGCTGCCATCATCCGCTCCTCAAGTACCGGACTCATCGCGTGCTCGAGCCGTTCGGCTTCCTCGTGAACCTCATCCCAAGGAATTCCAAGGACGTCGGTTAGGAAGCGCTCGATCAGGCGGTGGCGACGGACGATCTCATGCGCCGTCTTGTCGCCGCTCTCGGTAAAGGAGATCGTCTTATCGTCTGCGCGCTCGATGTAACCATCGGCCTCGAGCCGGCCGATCATCTCGTGCACAGTCGGCGGCGAGAGCTGCATGGCGCGGGCGACGTTGGCGCCGGTCATCGGCAGGCCGGCTTCGCGCAGCCAAAAGATCGACTGCAGGTACTCCTCTTCGGCTTCGCTGGCCTGCGCTTTCGACATCGCTTCGATTCTATCGCGCAGCGGATAGGCTCGCGCAATGGAAATCGGACCCGGCACGCGGGCATTCATCACCGGCGCCTCACGAGGGATCGGTGCCTCGTTGGCCTTGGCTCTGGCTGAGCGGGGCGTCACCGTCGGCCTTGCCGCACGTTCGCTCGATCAGCTCGAAGCTGTTTCGGCATCGCTACCCGGCGAGCATTACGAATATCAGTGCGATGTTCGCTCCAGCGAATCGGTCAAAGCAGCGATCGATCGCTTCGCTGAAGACGCCGGTGGAATCGAACTACTTGTCGCTAACGCCGGCATCACGCATTACGGCCCGTTCCGCGACGAACCGCTCGACAACGCTCTTGAGATGAGCGAAATCAACTGGCACGGCACGCTGCGCACCGTCCACTACGGGCTTCCTTACATGCTTGACCGCGCGCGCGGGCAGGTAGTCGTGATCAGCTCGGGCGCGGCGCTGCGCTCATTCCCTTGGGCCGCCGTTTATGGCGGCACGAAGGCAGCGCAGCGACTCTTCGCCGAGGCGCTGCGGCACGAGCTGAGCGGCAGCGGCGTTTCGCTGACGACCGTCTACCCCGGTGAGATCGAAACAACGCTCCATGCTCATGAGCGTGACCGAATGCCCGACTGGTACCGCGGAAGCGACGCGGCCGAGCCTTCGCACCTGGCCGCGAAGATCATCGAAGCCGTCGAGGAAGACCGCCGCGCCGTCTACTTCCCGCCGATCGTGCGGCTGCTGCAACTCGTCCACAACGTCAGCCCCCGCGCCGGCGACGCGCTGCTGCGGCGCCTGCGCGGCGGCACAGCCGCGCCACGCCGCGACTGACGCTGCCACAATGGGGCTGTGCCGATCGCGACGCGTACCCTCGCGGTACTAGCAGCAGCTGCCGCGACGTTGCTGCTGGCAGCAGGCTGCGGCGGCTCGAGTTCGGGTGACGCGACGTCAGCAACGGTTGATCGTTCTCTCGGCAGCCACACCGCACGGCTTGCTGTAGTCGGCGACATCGCCTGCGCCTCGCCAACACCGATCGGCGATCGCTGCCACCAGGCAGCTACCTACAAGGTGGCAGCAAAGATGAAGCCCGATCGCGTGCTCGTGATCGGCGACACGCAATACCCCGACGGCTCTTTGCGGCTTTACAAGAAGTCGTACGCCAAATCGTGGGGCAAGCTGAAGTCGATCACCTTCCCGGTCCCTGGGAACCATGAGTACGAGACGCCCGGCGCAGCAGGCTACTTCGACTATTTTGGCGCCGCCGCCGCCAATCGCAAACAAGGCTGGCACGCTTCAACAATCGGCGGCTGGCGCGTGATCGGCTTGAACTCAATCTGCGATCAGGTCGGCGGCTGCGAGGCTGGATCGCCGCAGTCGAACTGGCTCGCGAACGACCTCAGGGAGAACGCCAAACTCTGCACGCTGGCGATTTGGCACTACCCGCGCTTCAGCTCCGGCCCGCACGGCGACCATCCAAATCTCGCCCACTTCTGGTCGCAGCTCAACAACGCTTCGGCTGAGCTCGTGCTCTCTGGTCATGACCACGATTACGAGCGCTTGAGGGCGATGACTAGCGATGGCACAGAGTCGATCAGCGGAATGCCGAGCTTCGTCGTTGGCACCGGCGGCGTGAAGCGCTACCTCGACTTCCAACAGCAGCCGGCGAGCGCCGCTCACTCACTCAACTTTGGCGTGCTCAAACTCGATCTTTACTCGCGCGGCTACAGCTGGAAGTTCATTCAGACGGATGGCAAAATTGCCGATAGTGGCAGCGCAGCCTGCAGGTAGGCTTCAGCGATGCCAAACGACGCGCGAGCGGTGCTCGTAGCTCCCGACTCATTCAAGGGAACCTTCCGTGCCAGCGAGGTCGCTGCA
>JBIHZY010000063.1:0-9165 GCA_044240185.1 Solirubrobacteraceae bacterium | reverse complement strand
CTAGCCCAGCTTCACCGGGGAACGGCGGCTGGGCTTTATTGACCAGCTCAACGACCTCAGGATTGATGTCGCAGCCGACGACGCTGTGGCCGCTGCGCGCGATCTGCACCGCCAGCGGCAGCCCAATCTTGCCGAGCGCAACGACTACGGCCTGCATCAGTCGCCCGCGGTGTTCGGCGTCACGGTGATTCCGCTTGCCGCGCTCTCGAGCACGGCTTCGGCGCTGGCGAGCGTCTCGAGCCCTTCTGCCAGCGTTACGACCTGTGAGTCTTGCGAGCCGCCGAGCAGATCAAGGAAGCGATCGAGTTGCACGCGCAGCGGCTCGCGGCGGGCAATTGCGTAGCGCGTTACGTCACCTTCGCTAACGCCGCGCAGTGACTGCGTAGCCCCCCACTCACTGCCGACCGCACCATTCTCGTAGAAGGTCAGGTCGGCGGTCAGCGTGTCGGCGACGAGCATTCCGCGTTCGCCAAGTACGCGCGTGCGCCGCACCTTTGTTGGCGACAGCCAGTCGACGATCGAATTGAAGCTGACGCCGCTCGTCAGCGCACCACTGATCAGCACGAGATCCTCGTGCGGGCGGCCCATCCGGTTCTGCGTCTGCCCGGCGAGCGACGCGATTGGCGCTCCACCGAGCCAGCGAACAAGGTCAAGGTCGTGTGTTGCGAGGTCTTTGACAACACCAACGTCGCGGATCCGATCGGGGAACGGGCCGACGCGCTCGGTTGCGATCAGGAATAGCTCACCAAGTTGGCCGTCGTTGACGCGAGAGCGCAGCTCGATCAGCGCCGGGTTACAGCGCTCGACGTGACCAACGGCTCCCTGGACGCCGGCCTGCTCAACAATCTCAATCAATTCGCGCCCGTCGGCGGCGCTTGCGGCGATCGGCTTCTCGACCAGCACGCTTGCTCCGCCGGCGGTTACTTCGCGCACGGCAGCGACGTGCTCTTCAGTTGGAACGGCAATGATCGCGAAATCGAGAGGGCCGGTGGCGAGCAGTTCGGCGACCGAGATGAAGACGAGCGCCGGGTCGCTTACCGCAGAGTGAATGTCGCCGGCCGGGTCAACGGCACCGGCAAAGGCCACATCCGGCGTGCTTTGCAGCAGCCTGGCGTGATGGCGGCCGATCATGCCCAGCCCCAAAACGGCGCCGCGCATGGTCGGTCTGTTGTTAGCGTCTCCCACGACGCCGTTAGGGTATCTGCCATGGACGACCACCCTGCAAGCCAGCCGCTCGTCGCCGAATCGGCCTCGGTCGCCGATGACGTCGTCTTCGGCGCCAACGTTGTTGTTCACGAGCGCGTCGTGATCGGTTCTGGCGTTGTGATTCAGGACAACGTTGTGCTCGGCAAGCTACCGCTGCTGAGCGCCAGCTCGGCAACCCAGGGTGAGGAGCCGGGTGCGCTGACGATCGGCGCCGGAGCGAGGATCTGTTCGGGCGCAATCATCTTCGCTGGATCAAGCATCGGGGCGGGGACGATCATCGGCGACCAGGCCTACATCCGTGAGCGTGCCGTGATCGGCGAGCAGAGCGTGATCGGCCGCGCCAGCGGAGTTGACCCCGACGTCGTGATCGGTGACCGCGTCTCAATTCAAAGCTCGGTTTACGTCACTGCCGGAACGTTGATCGAAGACGAGGTCTTTATCGGCCCCGGTGCGATCACAACCAACGATCGCCTGATCGGCCAACTAGACGGCCAGCTCGATGGTCCAACGCTCTGCCGCGGCTGCCGCATTGGGGCTGGCGCTGTTCTGCTCCCTGGTGTGCGGATCGGCGAGAAGGCGCTCGTTGCAGCCGGCGCAGTCGTCAGCGCTGACGTCGCCGACGGCGCGCTCGTCGTTGGCGTTCCCGCGCGCGAGCGCTAAGCGGCTGGCGGGCCGTTATCGCCGCGCCAGATGATCTGGTCGTGGCCGGGGCCAACACCAATCATGATTACCGGCACGCCGACGAACTCTTCGATGAAGTTGAGGTAGTTGGTGACGGCCTGCGGCAGCTCGGCTTCGCTGCGCGCCGCGCTGATGTCCTCACTCCAGCCCGGCATCTCTGTGTACTTCGCGCCGACGTGGTGGAGCACCGACTGGTGGTAGGGGAAGCTCGTGAACTCGGCTCCGTCGCTCTCATCGTCACCGACGTATGCGGTGCAGAGCGGCAGCGTCTCAAAGCCACTTAGAACATCGAGCTTCGTGATCGCAAGAGCCGTCAGCCCGTTGATCCGCGCTGCGTAACGGAGCGCGACGAGATCGATCCAGCCGGTCCGCCGCGGCCTGCCGGTGGTCGTTCCAAACTCGCCGCCAGCAGTGCGGATTCGCTCGCCGACCTCATCTTCGAGCTCGGTCGGGAAAGGTCCCGAGCCAACGCGCGTGGCGTAGGCCTTGGCGATTCCCCAAACCTCGTCGATGTCCTTTGGCCCAACGCCGGCGCCGGTGCAGGCGGCACCGGCGATCGGGTTTGAGGAGGTGACGAACGGGTAGGTGCCGTGGTCGATGTCGAGCAGCGCGCCCTGCGCACCTTCGAAGATCACCAGCTCGTCGGCCTCGAGCGCTTCGTGGATCAGCGTTGTTGTGTCGGCGATGAACTGTTCAAGCCGCTTGCCGTAAAGCAGGTACTGCTCGGTGATCGTCTGCAGGTCGAGCGCTGGGTCGCGCTCAAATTCCCTTAGCTGCAGTCGCTTCGGTTCTAGCGCGGCCATTATCTTCTGCTTCAGAATTTTCTCGTCGAGCATGTCCTGGACACGGATTCCGAGCCGAAGCGCCTTGTCGGCGTAGCAGGGGCCGATGCCGCGCCGTGTTGTGCCGATCTCGAGCTTGCCGAGCCGAGCCTCGCCAGCTTGGTCGAGCATCAGGTGGTAGGGCATGATCAGGTGAGCGTTGGCGCTGAGGCGGAAGTTGCTGACGTCAACGCCACGCTCGCGCAGCCCGTCGAGCTCGCCTGTGAGCACGCCTGGATCGACGACAACGCCGTTGCCGATCATGCAGAGCGTGCCGGGGTAGAGGATCCCGGAGGGGATCAGGTGGAACTTCCAGACGTCGTCGCCGCGGACGATTGTGTGGCCGGCGTTGTTGCCGCCTTGGAAGCGGGCAACGATCTGCGCACGCTCCGCTAGAAGATCGACGATCTTCCCTTTTCCTTCATCGCCCCACTGGGCGCCGACTACAACGATCCCTGGCATCAGCGAAGGAGTCTACGAGGCGCTAGGCCAGACGCAGGTCTGGAGCCGGCGGCTGGTCCTTGTCGCGCATGTCAACGGCCTCAAAACGGCGCTGGTCTTGACCGAAGAGTGGGCAGAGCTCGCACATCTCTTCGAGCCTCGAAACTGTCCGCTCGCCGATCTGCAAGGCGAGCTCGTCGCGCTCAAGGTTCGTTGTGACGATGATTGAGCGCTGCGCCTCGTAGCGCGCGTTGACGATCGAGTAGAGCTGCTCGAGCACCCAGGCGCTGGTCTTCTCGGCGCCAAGGTCGTCGATCTGAAGAAGGTCGATCTCGGCTAGACGGTCGAGCAGGTCGACGTAGCCACCCTCGGCGTCATCTTCGAAGGTGCTGCGGATCTCCGCCAGCAGCCGCGGCAGCGAGTAGATAGCGACGCCGCGGCGGGCGTCGATTGCGGACTGCGAGACGAGCATCGCCAGCGTCGTCTTACCGGTGCCGACGCCACCGAAGAACCAAAGGCCGCGCCCTTCGGCGAGCCGCTCATCGAGCTGGCGGACGTAGGTGCGTACGAGATCAACCTGCGCCGAAGGCATTGAGCTGACCGGCGGTCGGTCGAATGAGGCGCCGCGGTAGCGGCGTGGGATCACGGCTGAGAGTGAACGCGACCGCCTTGAGGCCAGCAGTTGGTCACGGCAGTGGCAGGCGACTACGGCGTTGCCGTCCGGCGCATCAAGCCAGCCGGAATCCTCACAGTCTTTGCAGGCGTAGCCGCTCACGCTGCGTCCATCGCGATGTTGCGGAAGCGCGGATACTCATGCTGGAAGGTCAGGCGCACGTTGCCGAGCGCGCCGTTGCGGTGCTTGCCGATGATGATCTCGCTGACGCCAGGATCCTCTGAAGCCTCGTGGTTGTAGTACTCGTCGCGGTAGATGAACATCACGAGGTCGGCGTCCTGCTCGATCTGTCCCGATTCACGCAGGTCCGAGAGCATCGGCCTCTTGTCGGGCCGCGACTCCACTCCACGCGAGAGCTGTGAGAGCGCAATGACGGGAACTTTTAGTTCGCGCGCGAGGATCTTCAGCCCTCGGCTCATCTCGCCGACCTGCTGGACGCGATTGTCGTAGCGGCCGTCGGCACGCATCAGCTGCAGGTAGTCGATGATGATCAGCCCGAGGCCGCCCTCGTCGCGCAGGCTCTGGTGCAGTCGCCGCGCCTTGGCACGGATGTCGAGCAGTCCGATGTCGGAGGAGTCGTCAACGTAGAGCTTCGAGTTTTCGTACTCGCCGGCAACCTTCAGCACGCGCTGCCACTTCTCGTCGCGGACGCGGCCTTTGCGCAGGTCGTCACCCTTGATTGTCGCCTGCGAGGCGATGAAGCGCTGGGCCAGCTCGCCCTCCGACATCTCTAGCGAGAAGAGCGCAACCGGGCGCGGCTTCTTCTTGTCGAGCGCGACGTTTTCAGCGATGTTCGTGACCAGCGCCGACTTACCCATCGATGGGCGTGCGGCGATGATGATCAGGTTGCCTGGCTGGAAGCCACCGGTGATCTGGTCGAGGTCGGCGAATCCTGAAGGAACGCCAGTGATCGACTCGCCGCGCTTGGCTAGGTCGTCCCAGCGCTGGAGCTCCTGGTGGAGCACGTCGCCTACGGGGCGGAAGTCCTGGCCGCCGTCGCCCATTCGGATCTCAAGGATTGAGCGCTCGGCCTCGTCGACGATCTGCTGCGGGTCGCCATCGCGGGTGTAGACGCTGGATTGGATTCGGTAGGAGGTGTCGAGCAGCCGCCGCAGGTGAGCCGTTTCGCGCACGATCTCGGCGTAGCGGCGCAGGTTGCCAACTGCTGGAACGGCTGTGACGAGCGACTGGATTGCCTCTTCGCCGCCGGCCTCTTCCAGCTTGCCAACAGATTTGAGTTCCTCGGTAACGCTAAGGACGTCGATCTCACTGCCGCGGTCGAAGAGCCCTAGCAGCGCCTCGAAGATCACGCGGTGGCGGGCGCGGTAGAAGTCCGCGGCCGTTATCTCCTCTTCAACGACGTAGGCGTAGTGAGCCTTTTCGGAGAGGATGATTGCGCCAAGAATCGCCTGCTCGGACTCGATCGAGTGGGGCGGTAGCGTGGCCTGTGGATCGGTCGGCGATCCGGGTGGTTGAGCGGTCGTTGCCATTACCGTTCGAAGCTACCAACGAGATCGGGTGTTGTGCACACGCTCTTGCCGCAATTGGCGGCAAGTTGTTTCGTTGCTGAGTGTGCTGCTGCGTTCGGCGGTTACTGCTCGGCGACGATCGCCGTGACCGTCGCGCGGATGCCAACGGCTAGATCGATCTCAACGCTGTGTGTGCCGATCTCTTTGATCGGAGCTTCGAGGCGAATCTTGCGCTTGTCGATCTCGACTGCGCGGGCTTCAAGGATTGCGTCGGCGATGTCTTGTGGAGTGACGGAGCCGAAGAGGCGACCGTCTTCTCCTGCTGGGGCCGTGATCGTCAGCGTCGTCGAGCTGAGTAGGTCGGCTAGCGCCTGCGAGTCGTCGGCAGCCTGCGCGCGCTCAGCGGCGGCCGATTCGTAGGCGATTTCGGCCGCGGCGATCGATGAAGCAGTTGCGGCCTGGGCGAGCTTGCGCGGCAGCAGGTAGTTGCGCAGGTAACCCTTCGAAACGACTACCAAGGCACCCTTGTGGCCGAGGTTGTCGACGTCTTTGAGCAGAATTGCCTCAGGCATTAGTCGCGGTCCCGGTCGCGGTCACGTCCGCGGCGTGGGCGGGTGCCTTCGTTGGCTGGCTCACCGGCGTAAGGGATCAATGCCAGCTCGCGTGAGCGCTTGACCGCTTCGGCCAGCTGCGTCTGGTGACGGCGACAGAGCCCTGTCATCCCGCGCGAGCGGATCTTGCCGCGCTCGGAGGTGAAGCGCTTCAGCATCGGCACGTCTTTGTAGTCGATGTGGACGATCTTGTCCTTGCAGCAGGCGCAGGACTTGCGACGACCGCTGATTGGGCCGCCCTTCTTGTCCTTACGGCGTGCTGAGTTGGTTTCTTTCTTCTTAGCCACTGAGCTGTCTCTGACTCTCGTTTTTCGTGGAAACGCGCGCCGATCGGCGCGCGCTGGAACACAACTTCTCGCAGCGGCGTGAAAAAAGCGCCGCTGCGAGCCAAAGAGTAGCGCTTCAGCGCTATTTACTCAGTCTGCCGCGAGGCTAGAACGGAATGTCGTCTTCGCCAGCAGCTGCCGGAGCCCCGGCTGGAGCAGCAGCAAAGTCGCTGGTGTCGGTAGGTACGTCGGAGGCTGGAGTGAAGCCGCCCTGTGCTCCAGCCGCGTCATCGCGAGGGCCGCTGAGGAACTGAACGCTGTCGGCGATGATGTCTACCGCCTGGCGCTTGTTGCCTTCAGGCGTCTCCCACTCGCGCCACTCAAGCCGACCGTCGACTGCAACGCCGCGGCCCTTGGCTAGGTACTTGGCGCAGTTTTCGCCCTGTGCACCCCAGACTGTTACGTCGAAGTAGTTCGGCTTGTCGACCCACTCGCCGGAGGCGCTGTCCTTACGGCGCGTGTTGCAGGCGACGCGAAGTTTGCAGACCGAGTTGCCGCTGGGCAATGCGCGCAGCTCAGGATCGGCGGTCAGGTTTCCGGTGATGATCACGCGGTTGATATTTGAAGCGGCCATAAGGGGTGTTCCTTTCACTGGGCGCTTGATACGCCCGGATCAGTTTCATTCGTTTAGTGCCGCGAGTCTAAAGCGCAGCTCGGCGACGGTTAGCGATCAAGCCGCAATTTGCGCACTTGTTTTACGGTCGCGTTGCGATTCGTAAATCTGACAGCGCTGTTCAGGCCGCTGGCGGGGCGTCGGAGGCTTCGGCCTCGGCGACTGCCTCTTCGACGGCGACCTCAGCGATCGCCTCTTCGACGATCTCCTCAGCTACTGCCTCTTCAACGGCTTCTTCGATCACGGCGGCTTCTACGGCCTCAGCAGCGACCTCTACCTCGGCGACAACTTCAGCCACGGCCGGCGCCTCTTGCCGCAGATCGGGGGGATCGCCGACGCCTGCGCGCAGCTTGATGATCCGGAAGCGGGTCACGCCGTCGGTGATGCGAAGTGTGCGCTGGAGCTGCTCTAGCACGCTATTTGGCCCATGGAACTGGACCAGGTCGTACTCGGCGTTGGCCTCGTGGTTGATCTCGAAGGCCATCTTGCGATTGCCGTAATCGTGATCACCAATGATTGAGCCGCCTTGTTCGATCATCGCTTTGACGTCGCTACGAATTTTCGTACGCGTCGCCTGCTCGGCCTTAGGGTCGAGCATCAGCATCAGATCGTAGGTTGGAGCAGGGGCCACCATTCGGCTCGCGACGATAGCAGGGGGTGAAGCTTTCGGGCCTGTAGCTAAGGGGGTTATCGCCCGCCGCCGGATACCGCCAAGGCTACGAATGCCGCTTCAGCTGGCGGCCGTGGCGGCGCTGATCGCGCTTATCTTCGGCCTGCCGCGACTGCGCGGGCAGCCGACGCCGATTCCCGACCCGACGCCGCGTCCTCTGATCGAAGTCGCCGCGCCGCTGCCCGAGGCCACTGCGGTTGATCGTCCTGCGCACGAGCAGGCCAGCGCTCGCGCGCGGCCCAAACGCAAGCCGAAAACGCGGCGCAGGCACTCAGCAGAGAGGCAGCTGCCAGCGGCGCAACGAGAGTTGGCGATCTCTACATCGGACGAAGCTCAGTCCGCGCCTTCCGAAGCCGCCACTCCAGCACGCGAATTCGGCTGGCCCTAACGCGGCCGGCTCGACTCGGCCCAAGTTCTAGTTAGCGGCGGCCTCGTTCGCTTCAGCCTTGGAACGGATGTCGGCCAGCTGATCGTCGACCCAGTCGCCTGGGTCGCGCTCGGTGACGATTGCTTTGAGGCCGTCGATCCTCTCCTTGCGCCGCGCAGGCTCCATCGTCAACGCGCTGTGGATCGCGTCGGCCAGTTCTTGGATGTTGAACGGGTTGACGCTGAGCGCAAACTCGCCCAGCTCCTCGTGCGCGCCTGTGTTCTCAGAGAGAATCGAAACGCCGTCGCGCTGGTTGACGAGCGGCCCCTCTTTCGCGACGAGGTTCATGCCGTCGAACATCGCGTTGACGAGCAACACGTCGTACTGGCGGTAAGAGGCCATCGCCTCTTCGAGATCATCGCGCAGCTTCAACTGGATCGGCATCCAGTCCGGCGTGCCGTGTCGCAGGTTGACGACGGCGACCAGCGCTTCGATCTTCTCGAGGTACTCGGCGTACTCGGGAACGTCGGTCCGTGACGGCATCAACTGGGCGATGAACGAAACACGCTCAAGGAACTCGGGGTGCTGATCGAGGAAGAGATCGAAGGCCGTGAAGCCACGCAGCACATTCTTCGAAAGGTCGGCGCGATCAACGCGAAGGATCAAGTGTTCGCGGCGACGACGCTCCAGCTCTGCTTCCAGCTCCAGTGTCCGTGGCGAACTTCCGACTCTCTCGGTCGCCTCGGCGTCGATCGGCAACGGGTAGGCGCGGATCCAGATCTCGCGGCCGTCGTGATGGACGACGCCGCGCTCAAAGTCGACCTCAAGATCGAGCAGGTCGCGGCAGCACTGAATGAAGTTGCGGCGGTAGGCCTGGGTGTGGAAGCCGATGATGTCGTTTGCCAGTAGCCCGTGGTAGAGCTCCTCGCGGATCTCGGTAGGCAGCACTCGCCAAGCGTCCGACTGCGGCCAAGGGATATGAACGAAGTGATGGAGAAATACATCGGGACGGGCCTCACGGACGATTCCGGGCAGCGTGTAGAGGTGATAGTCGTGGACCATCACGACCGGGTCCGGCTTGCCGGCGATCTCCTCAATCACGGCCTGCGCGAGGTCATTGTTGACAACTTTGTAGCCGAGCTCGAAGGCGTCGATCTCCCACTGGCGCACGTCAGGCGCGTTCGAGATGTCCCAGAGGTAATGCTGGATGAACCACAGCATCGGGTTGGCGAAAATGTTGTAGAAGCGATCGAAGGCTTCGGCTTCGCTGTCGACCAGTCGCACCTC
>JBIHZY010000062.1:0-9167 GCA_044240185.1 Solirubrobacteraceae bacterium | reverse complement strand
GGTCTTCACCTTGCGTTTCGGCGTCGAGCGAGGCGGTTCCGGCCTTGGCGTTGGTGTAGACGATCGGGAAGGCGATCTGCTCCTCATCTGCGTCGAGATCGAGGAAGAGTTCCTCAACTTCGTGCACGACCTCAGCGACGCGGGCGTCGGGGCGGTCGATCTTGTTGACAACGAGGATCACCGGCAGCTTCGCCTCAAGCGCCTTGCGCAGCACGAAACGGGTCTGTGGCAGCGGGCCTTCGCTGGCGTCAACTAGCAGCAGCACTCCGTCAACCATGAAAAGGCCGCGCTCCACCTCGCCACCGAAGTCGGCGTGGCCAGGGGTGTCGATGATGTTCAGCTTCACGCCTTCGTAAGGGATCGAGGCGTTCTTGGCGAGGATCGTAATCCCCTTTTCGCGCTCAAGATCCATCGAATCCATCACGCGGTCGGTTAGCTCAGCGCCCTTGCGGAAGGCGCCGGACTGCTGCAGCATCGCGTCAACGAGCGTCGTTTTTCCGTGGTCGACGTGCGCGATAATCGCGACGTTTCGGATGTCATTGCGTTCAGCCATGGCTAGTTGACCTTGCCTTCGGGACGTCCCGAACGGAAAGGCCGTGCAGTGAGAGTAGTAGGGCCTCAATCGCGCAGCTCTCGCGATAACCAAACTGTCACCTTCGCGCAACCGCGACAGAGCTACTCTCCGCATCTTATGATGACTCAAATGTTGCCCAAGAGAACGTTCTTCGCTATTGCTTTGATCAGCGCGCTTGCCGCGCTTCCAGCCGCAAGCGCAAGCGCTGCGAAGGCGCCTGCGCCAATCCACATCCTTGTCTCTAACGACGACGGAGTGAAGGGCGAAGGGATGAGCGCGCTCGTAACCGCGCTGCGCAAGGAGAAGAGGGTCAGTTTGACGGTCGTCGCTCCGCTAACTAACCAGTCAGGGACGGGCGGAAAGACGACGCCCGGTGTTCTGACAACGTCGAAGACGAGCACGCTCGCGGGTTTCCCAGCGATTGCCGTAACCGGCTACCCAGCCGACAGCGTCAATTACGCGCTTGACAAGATCCTGACCGGGAAGAAGAAGCCCAACCTCGTGATTGCCGGCATCAACTTCGGCGCCAACATCGGCCCGTTCGTGCCGATCTCAGGAACCGTTGGCGCTGCTCGCGCTGGCGCTGCTCACGGCATCGCCGCGCTGGCCACAAGCCAAGGGCTTGCGACGCCGATGGGCTGGGCGGCCGGCGTCAAAGAGACGATCGCTTGGGTTCGCGCCAATCGTTCATCGCTGAAAAAGGGTTCGGTTTGGAACCTCAACATTCCGTCATGCAGCACCGGCAAGGTGCGCGGCTCGGTCAAGGTCAAGTCGACCTCGTCAACGTTCTACGCCTTCGACGCCTTCGGCACAGTCGATTGCAGCGTCAAGTCGAAGCCTCTGACGAATGACGTAACGGCCTACTTCGCCGGTTTCGCTCCGCTCGTCAACATCGGCCGATAAGTCTCCGCCGCTAGCGCCGTAAACCGCTGCCACGGCGCTCTGTTAGCGCCTCGGGAGGCTGCCTGCGCGCAGGTATACTTGCTCGCCTCGGCCCCGCCTGCAGCGCAGACCAGCTGGGCAGGGTCTTTCAGCCTGTGACCGACGATTCTGAACTCCCTGCGGGCGCAAACGCGCCGAAGAAGCGGCTGCTGCGGCCGGAGATTCAGGCGCTCCGCGCAATCGCCGTCGCGACCGTCGTCGTCTTCCACTACTGGCCTGACTTAATCAGTGGAGGCTACATCGGCGTCGACGTGTTCTTCGCGATCTCCGGCTTTCTGATCACAGGCCATCTGGTCCGCGAGGTTGACCGCAGCGGCCACGTTTCGCTAGCCGGTTTCTGGGCTCGTCGCGCGCGGAGAATCTTGCCGGCGGCGCTGCTCGTGTTGCTTTTCTGCGCCGTCGCGACCTTCCTGATTGTTCCGCTCAACCTTTGGGATCAGTTCTTCCGTGAGATTCAGGCCAGCACGCTCTACGTTGAAAACTGGTACCTCGCCAACCAGGCGGTCGATTACCTCGGCGCCGATAACCGACCCTCGCCGGTGCAGCATTACTGGTCGCTCTCAGTTGAGGAGCAGTTCTACATCGTTTGGCCGGTACTGATCCTGATCGCGATGACGATCGCGCGCAAAGGATCTGCGCTGGTGCGTCGCCGCTCAATCCTCGTGATGCTGGCGCTGCTCACAGGCCTCAGCTTGGCGTACTCGATTTGGGATACCGCCAATGACCCTGCGGCGGCCTTCTTCGTAACTCCAACGCGGGTCTGGGAGTTCGGTGCCGGCGGCCTCCTAGCGATGCTGGCGACGAGCACTGCGCGGCCGCAGCTGCGCGCCGCAGTCTCATGGCTGGGAGTAGGAATGATCCTGCTTGCGGCCTTCGTCTTCACGCCGAAGACGGCGTTCCCGGGAACTGCGGCGATACTGCCGATCGTCGGCACGCTCGCCGTAATCTGGGCCGGCAGCCCCGAGCTGCGTTGGTCGCCCTGGCACTGGATGAAGCTACGAGGCACTCAGTGGCTCGGTGACGTCTCCTATTCGGTCTATCTGTGGCATTGGCCGCTACTGATCCTGGCTCCGTTTCTGCTGCTGCGTGAGCTCGACACGCCGATCAAGCTTGGGCTGATCGCGCTGACGCTGATCCTCGCCGCGCTTTCCAAGCGCTTCGTTGAAGATCCTCTGCGCTCCGGGCCGCTGCTCGCTGCGCACCGGCCTCGGCGCAGCTTTGCCTTCGTGCTCGCCGGAACCGGCACCGTGCTGCTCGCCACCTTTGGCGCGCTCGCCGTCTTGAACTCGCGTCAGAACGAAGATCTTGCAGCGGCGAAGACGCTGCTGGGCAGCAGGGCGCCATGCCTCGGCGCCGCCGCGCGCGATCCGCTCAACCCGAACTGCGTAAACCCGGAGCTGAGGCTCGCGGTAGTTCCCTCGCCGGCCAGTGCGCGTCTTGGCGAGGGCACGAAGACGAACAGCCAGATCTGCACCAGCGACCGCACGCAGCTCGACGGAAATTTGAAGCTCTGCGTGCTCGGCGTTCCGCCAGAACGGGCCAAGCTGCAGGCCGCACTTGTCGGTGACAGCCACTCCTTCAAGTGGCGCACCGGCATCTTCGCGGCGGCGCTGGAGCGAAGCTGGAACGTAACCTCGATCGGCCTTGAGGGCTGCCAGTTCTCGACCGCTGTAGTGCCGGTCGGCCGCGCGGCGACAGCGCGGGAATGTAAGCAGTGGAAGAGCGAGGTGCTCGCCTGGCTCAAAAGCCACCCACAGGTCAAAACGATCTTCGTCTCACAGATCGCAGAGCGCTATTCGCCGGCCAGCTACAAGGCCTCGGTCGCCGGATACCGCGAGCAGTGGAGCAAGCTGCCGCCGTCGGTCGAGCAGATCATCGTGCTGCGCGACAACCCGCGGATCAAGCTCTCTGCGCTCGACTGCGTTGAGCGTGCAGTCACTGCCAGGCGCCCGGCTGGCCCAGCCTGCGCGTCGCCGCGTTCATCCGCGATCGACCCTTTCCCAGACCCAGCGGTTGAGGCAGCCAAGCAGATCGGCCCGCCTCGCGCCGGTTCTATCGACCTAACTGAGTTCTACTGCGATAAGGCGCGCTGCTACCCGGTGATCGGCGGGCTGCTCGTCAATTCAGACGAGAGCCATGTGACGCCCGCCTTCAACGGCACGCTGGCGCCGTTCCTGCTGCGCGCGCTCGACCGCGGCGGCTGGCTGACGCGCTGAGCGCGCCTAGCGGTTTTTCGCCAGCCTCACACTCCGTTTTACCGTGCGTGCCGCGCCACCGGTGGGCTTGAAGGTCGTTGTGAGCGAGACGCTGACTGCTCCGCGGCGGCGGGCCGAGCGGATCGCTGTGGTCAGCTCGCAGGTCAGTCTGTAGCCGCCGGCCTTCGTGATCTTCCTTGAGCTGGTGCAGGCTGTCAGCTTCTGTGCACTACGAGCGCGAGTGAAGCTGCCGCGCTGGGTGGCAACGCCAGGCCCTTTAACAGTGATGACGGCGCTGAGCGTCGAGCTCGACACCCGGCTTTGGCTGAGCGTGAATGTGTTGCTCGGCGGGTCTGGGATGTTGCTCGGCGGGTCTGGGATATAGAGCTCGGAGATAGTAGTCGGGCTGCTGAGCGTTGGAGCTCCCTCTGGGGCGGTGGCGCCACCGGCGAAAAGTACGCGCCCGCCGGAGAGAACCGGCGGGTTGGCAACGCCAAGCTGGCGCCGGGCAACGGCCATTGAGGCGGTCGGGGTGAAGGTCCCGGTTGCCGGGTCGAAGATGTCAGCGGAAGCGTTTGGAGTACCGGCCCAAGCATCGGTTCCTCCGGCCACCAGCACTCGCCCGTCGGGGAGCGGAGCGATGTAACCCTCGGCTCTTGCTGCACTCATGTTTCCGGTGGTGGCGGTGAAGAGGCCGGTCGCCGGGTCGAAGGTCTCGGCAGTGGCGCTAGACGCGTCCTCTGCTCCGGCGATCAGCACCTTCCCGCTGGACAGGCGGATTGCGATCGGAGCTTGTCGGGACGCGACCATCGGCCCCGTCGTCGCCGAAAAACTGTCGGTAGCCGGGTCGTAGATCTGGGCGTCGTGGCCGGCAGGGTGACCTGCCCAGTCGCCGGCTATCAGCACCTTGCCGTTGGCAAGTTTGGTGGCTGTGCCGGCCGAGTTTGAGAAGCTCTGGCTGGGCTGCCCGGTAGTGGCGGTGAAGGTGCCGGTAGCGCCGCTGGCGGGGTCGTAGAGGTCCGCACCATTGGAGTCACCGCAGCATCCGTGGCTCACGAGGACCTTGCCGTTGTCCAGCAGGGTCGCTAGAGGCCAAACGCGCCATCCGCTCATTGGGCTGGAGACATTACGGAACGTTCCGTCAGCGGGGTTGAAGAGTTCGGCGGTCGGGCCGGAGTCTGTGCCGCCTACCACTAGGACATTGCCGCTGGGCAGCAGAACCGCAGCACCGAGTCTGCGCGCGGTGGCCATCGACCCGGTGAGCGTGAAGGTCCCCGTGGCTGGGTCGTAGATCTCGGCGGTAGGAGTAGGGATGTTTCCTGTCGTCGCACCGCCGGCGACCAGCACCTTCCCGTTGGCGAGCTTGACGACCATCGGTTCGGCCCGCGGGACATTCAGGTCACCGGTGCGCTCGAAGCTGCCGGCTAGGGCAGGCGATGCTGCTGCGCCTGTGGCAAGCGCCACAGCGCACAGGATCATGAGGATGGGGTGGACTCTCCTAAGGCTGAGCATTTGTCGTATTTTATACCAATCCTGTGGGAGGTGTGTCCGTTACTACCAGCAGCCTTTGCTAGAAGAGTTTGACTTCTGTCGTCTGTCCCTGATGGCGAGACCGGGACTCGAACCCGGGACACCACGATTTTCAGTCGTGTGCTCTACCAGCTGAGCTATCTCGCCGCGAATGGCAGGGTATCGCGGCCTGCGCCTAAGCGTCACCGGGACCGGCCGCTTGCAGCTACTCGCCGAGCCGCGGCCCGCGTTCATCGCGCGTTAGTTCGCTCGCGCCGCTGCGCTCGTCGAGCTCAAGGTCGAGTCCTGCCATCACTGCCGCGAGCCCTGAGTAGATCGCCACTACGAGTTGCAGCTCGACGACTTCACGGTCGCTGAGCGCCGCGCGCGCCGCCGCGAGCTGCTCGTCGGAGGGGCGGCCGCGCTCGAGCGTGATCTGCGCCAGCTGAAGGATTGCCTGCTCGTCGTCGCTGAAGCTGGCCAGCTCAAGCGCATCGATCGCAGCTATCTCGTCGTCGCTGATCTCGCAGATTCGCGCGACCTCGATGTGCTGAAACCATTCGTATTCGCAGTTCAGCAGCCGCGCGACGAGCAGGATCACAAGCTCGCGCCGGCGTGGTGAGAGCTCCGCGTTCGTCCAAAGCCCGCCGGTCAGCGCGATGAACTTCGGGAACGCATCATCGGCCAGTGAGAGCAGGCGGAAGATGCCGAGGTCGGGGAGCGATGCGAGCGCTCGCTGCGTGTCGGGTGAGAGCGATTCGCGCTCAGGGAATGGAATTCGAGCCATTGGGCGCGCTTATCCTTTGTGCGCCGCTTCGCTTAGCGCCGGGTAGTCGGTATATCCCTCGGCGCCACCGCCATAGAAGGTTCGAAAGTCGGCCTCGGCGATCGGCGCGTCGGAACGGATCCGTTCGACCAGATCGGGGTTGGAGATAAAACGGCGCCCGTAACAGATCAGGTCTGCGCGGCCTTCAGCGATGGTCTCCTCGGCCAGCTCGAATGGCCAGTCAACCTGGAAGTTCGAGTTGACGATCAGAGTGCCGTTCCAGGCCTCGCGCGCGACGCCAACCGATGACCAGCCGGCGCCCGGCGGCGTCTCCATCATGTGTAGGTAGCCAAGGCCAAGTGCGTTCAGCTCGCTGAGTAGGAGCGGGTAGAGCGCCTCTGCATCGCCCTGCGAGATGTCATTGACGTTCTGGTCGGGACTGAGCCGAATTCCGACGCGCTCTGGGCCAATCCGCTCAGCGACGAGCTGCGCGGTTTCGACTACAAAGCGGCAGCGGTTCGCCCCGTCGCCACCGTATTCGTCGCTGCGCAGGTTCGTCACGTCGGAGAGGAACTGATGCAGCAGGTAGCCGTTTGCGCTGTGCAGCTCAACCCCGTCGAAGCCAGCTTCGATCGCGTTCTGCGCGCCCTGCGCGAACTGCTCCTGGACCGCTGCAATTTCATCAGGCTCGAGCGCGCGCGGCTCGTCGTAGGGAATCTTTTCGCCGGCGATCCGCGCCTCTCCCTGCGGCCTTACTGCGCTTGGCGCTAGCGGCCGGCCGCCGCCCGGGGTGATCCGTTCGTGGCCGATCCTGCCGCCGTGCATCAGCTGGAGGAAGATCCTGCCACCGGCGCGATGAACGGCGTCGGTTACGAGCCGCCAGCCGGCAATCTGCTCGGCGGTTTCGATTCCTGGCTGGCCGTCGTAGGACTTGCCAGAGGAGTGAGGGAAAGAACCCTCGGCAATGATCAGGCCGGCTGACGCGCGCTGGGCGTAGTACTCGGCGTTCATCTCGCCCATCACGCCATCTGCGTCGGCGCGCATCCGCGTTAGCGGCGCCATCACGAGGCGGTTCGGGAGTTCGAGCTCGCCGAGCGGGTAGGGCTGGAATAGCTGGTCGAAGGTGATCTGGTTCGCTCGAAGTGGTTTACGCGGCTGCGAGCGCAAAGCTTACGGATTGTTCTGCCCTGCTAGCTCAGCGCCGGATCAAACGTTCGCTTGCTGGCTGCGAACGGGAGCTCTTGGGCTAGTTAGCTGCCCACTTCTTCAGCTGCGGCAGCGGGTCAATCGGCTTCGTGCCGGGGCTGTCGCGCCAGCCGTTTGGCCAGATCTCAAAGTGGAGGTGGGGGCCGCTCGATGCACCGGTTGAGCCGAGCAGACAGAGGCGATCGCCTGCCTTTACTTTGTCGCCAGCCTTGACCGCCGCTGAGCTGTACTGGCAGTGGGCGAAGAACATGTCCCAACCGTTATTGGCGCGCATCACGACGTATCGGCCGGCGCCGGCTGCCTGATAGTCGACGAATCGAACCTCGCCTGCCAGTGGCGCGACGATCGGCAGCCCGGAGTTGCCGACGAGGTCCTGCCCTTCATGAGTGTGTCCCGGCCGCCCAGCACCGAAGCGTGCGCCGTCGCCGCCAAAGCTGTAGGTACCCCTCACCGGGAAGACACCCGATGTTGGCGACGGTGTGGCCGGAACGTTCGGTTTCGGCTTAGCAACGCTCTTCGACTTGACCGTCAGTCGCATCACCCCGCCACGGATTATCTCCTGCGCAGATGCGCCGAAAATGCTTACCGTCACTCGGTAGCTTCCGGCTGCAATCTGCGGCAGGCGGATCACCTGCGAGCGGTTGGTCGTCACCCGACCGGGGGAGTAGTTGATCGTCTTGCCGCCCTTGCGAGCGATCGCAATTCTGACCTGCGCGCTGGTTCCCTTCGAGCGGTTGATCCGCACGACTACTGAGGCGCGCGACCCTTCCTTGATCGTGCGGCTCGAGAGCTTCTGGGCGCTAAGGCGAGGCTTACCGGGGAGCGTCACGAGCGGCGCCCCATAACCGGCGCCGCCGCTCTGTTCGCCCGGTGAAGTTGGCTGGTCGGGATCGACGCCGCCGGTCGTGGCGACGGCTGGGCTGGCGCAAGCAAGCAGCGCTGCTGAGGCCAGCAAGGTTGGGAGAAGAAGTCGGTTCATAGTCGTCTAAACGCCTGAAGGAACCCTTTCGACGCGGAGGGCAAAAAAATGAACGTTCGCTTGCAGGCCGTATTGAGCGAGCTACTGGCCGGCGGCGAGCATCAGCTCCAGCAGCTCAAGCGCCCCGGCCTTATGCAGCGGCTCGTTGAGGTTGCCGCACTTCGGCGACTGCACGCAGGAAGGGCAGCCTTCGCTGCAGGGGCACTCAGAGATCAGTCGCTGGGCGTCGCCAACTAGCTGCTCGAAGTTGAGGAAGCCTTGCCGCGTGATCCCGACGCCGCCGGGGTGGCCGTCGTAGATGAAGATTGTCGGCCCGCCTGTCTGCACGTGGGCGTTGGTCGATAGACCGCCGATGTCCCAGCGGTCACACATCGCCAGTAGCGGCAGCACGGCTATCTGTGCGTGCTCGGTGGCGTGCAGCGCGCCGAGCAGAACGTCGAGCGGCAACTGTTCGCTGAGCGAGCCGGTTTCAAACCAGAGCGCCTGGGTTGAGAACTGCGTCTTCGGCAGGGTCAGCGAGTTGAGGTCGATCACCTCGTTGCTCGGCAGCCGCTTGCGCTGGTAGGCGAGGACCTGATCACTGACTACGACGCGGCCAAAGCTGAGCTGCACGCCGAGCGTTTCGCGGCGGTCGAGCAGCGCTTCGATAACCGTCTCGGTCTCCTTCTTGGGCTGCGTGAACCAGTCACCAGTGAACGGTTCGACCAGCGCCTCACGGCGGTCGAGATCGAGCGCGCTTACCGAATAGGAGCGACCCATGTGAAGGTAGATCGCGCCGTCGTGGATCGTTGAGCAGGCGCGCGCCGCTTCGACCGTGCCGATCAGTTCTCCCTGCTTGACGTCGATCACGCTGATCGAATCGGGCGAGGCCGAGCGGAGCGAAACGCGCGCGGCGGGGAAGTCCTCCGGGGCCCGCAGCGTGAAACTGCCGCGCCGCTCGATCATTACGCCGCTAGCGACGAGCGCCTCGCAGTGGGCTCGAACTCGCGGGCCGAG
>JBIHZY010000210.1:0-2609 GCA_044240185.1 Solirubrobacteraceae bacterium | reverse complement strand
GCTGAAGCGAACCTTCTCGGCGAATCACCGGAGGCCGCGCATCAACTGGTGATGAATCAGCCGATTCTGCGCAATCAGGAGCTTGAGACGCTACGCAACGTCGAGCGCGACATCTTCCGCGCCCACACGCTTGACACCACTTGGCCTGTTAGTGAGGGCCCCGACGGCCTCAGCACACGGCTGGCGAACCTCTGCGATGAGGCCCATGACGCGATCACGGCCGGCGCCTCGGTCCTGATCCTCTCCGATCGCCGAGTAGGGCCTGAGCGTACGGCAATCCCGTCACTGCTCGCCGTAGCCGCCGTCCACCACCACCTTGTGCGAATTGGCAACCGCCTGCAGGCTGGGATCGTGCTTGAGAGCGGCGAGCCGCGCGAGGTCCATCACTTCGCGACGCTGATCGGTTATGGCGTCAGCGCGATCAACCCGTACCTGCTGCTCGACAGCGCTGCCGAGCTGGCTGCCAACGGCCAGATCGAAGGCGTCAGCGACCCAGGTGAGGCGGAGCGAAACATCGTCAAGGCGCTCGGGAAGGGGCTGCTCAAGACGATCTCGAAGATGGGAATCTCGACGATTCAGTCCTACTGCGGAGCACAGATCTTTGAGGCTGTTGGCCTGGAGCAGCAGCTAGTTGACCGCCACTTCACCGGCACCGCGTCACGGATCGGCGGCATCGGCCTTGACGTGCTCGGCGCCGAAGCATTGACGCGCCACGCCCGCGCTTGGCCGCTCTCCGGTGAGCGCGACGACGATCTTCTGCCGGTCGGTGGGATCTACGCTTGGCGCCGCGATGGCGAGCAGCACATGTGGAACCCAGACACGATCGCTGCGCTGCAGCAGGCCGTTCGCATAACCCCCGAAGAGGGCGACGCGCAGGCCCGCTACGACGAATACGCGCGCCTCTGCAACGAGGAAGCGACTAAGCGCGCAACGCTGCGCGGGCTGCTCAAGTTCACGACCGACGTGACGCCGATTCCGCTCGACGAAGTTGAACCGGCGAAGGAGATCGTCAAGCGCTTTGCGACCGGCGCGATGTCGCTCGGCTCAATTTCAACCGAGTCGCACGAGACGCTGGCGATCGCGATGAACCGCCTCGGCGGCCGCTCAAACACGGGCGAAGGCGGGGAGGACCCGCGCCGCTTCGAGCCCGACATCAACGGTGATCTGCGTCGCTCCTCGATCAAGCAGGTCGCTTCCGGCCGCTTCGGCGTGACGATTCACTACCTCGTAAACGCCGACCAAATTCAGATCAAGATGGCGCAGGGAGCAAAGCCCGGCGAGGGCGGCCAGCTGCCAGGCCACAAGGTCGACAAGTACATCGGCTGGGTTCGCCACACAACTCCTGGCGTTGGGCTGATCTCGCCGCCGCCGCACCACGACATCTACTCGATCGAAGATCTCAAGCAGCTGATCTACGACCTCCGCTGCGCCAACCCGAAGGCTCAGGTTTCGGTCAAGCTGGTCTCCGAGGTCGGCGTCGGCACTGTCGCCTCCGGCGTGGCAAAGGCCAACGCCGACCACGTTCTGATTGCCGGCCACGACGGTGGTACAGGCGCCTCGCCGCTCAGCTCCGTCCACTCTGCTGGAGTGCCGTGGGAGATTGGGCTTGCGGAGACGCAGCAGACGCTCTGCCTCAATGATCTTCGCTCGCGTATCACGGTTCAGACCGACGGTCAGCTCAAGACCGGCCGCGACGTAGCGATCGCCGCGATCCTTGGAGCTGACGAGTACGGCTTCTCAACAGCGCCGCTAATCGCGACCGGCTGCATCATGATGCGCGCCTGTCACCTCAACACCTGCCCGGTCGGGATCGCCACACAGGACCCCGAGCTGCGCAAGCGCTTCAAGGGAACGCCGGAGCACATCGTCAACTTCTTCTTCTTTGTCGCCGAGGAGCTGCGCGAGCTAATGGCTTCGCTCGGCGTGCGGACGCTGAACGAGATGATCGGTCGCACCGAGCTGCTTGAAGCCGACGAGGCAATCGAACACTGGAAGACGGCCGGCGTTGACATGACGCACCTGCTGCACCGCGTTGAGCTCGAGCCTGGCGCGCCGCTCTATCGCGTCGGCCCACCGCCCGAGGTGCTCGAGAGTGCAATCGACTGGGAGCTAATCAAGCTTGCCGAACCAGCGATCGAGCGCGGCGAGAAGGTCACAATCGAGCACCCTGTGCGCAACGTAAATCGCTGCGTCGGCGGCCTGCTTTCAAGCCGTATCGCCGAAGTCCACGGCGCTGAAGGGCTGCCGGAGGGCACGATCGAGATCGCCCTAGAAGGCTCAGCCGGGCAGAGCTTCGGCGGCTGGCTGGCACCTGGTGTGACGATGACGCTGCGCGGCGACGCCAACGACTACACCGGCAAGGGCCTCTCTGGCGGGATCTTTTCGGTCGCGCCGCTCGATTCCGTCGACTTCGTCGCTGAGACCAACGTGATCGCCGGCAACACCGTCCTTTACGGCGCGACCGACGGGCGGGCCTTTTTCCGCGGCCTGGCTGGCGAACGCTTCGCGGTTCGCAACTCCGGCGCCAGCGCGGTCGTCGAGGGTGTCGGCGACCACGGCTGCGAATACATGACCGGCGGCCGCGTCGTTGTGCTCGGACCGACCGGCCG
>JBIHZY010000061.1:0-9258 GCA_044240185.1 Solirubrobacteraceae bacterium | reverse complement strand
GGATCTCCGCCGGGGGCGAAGCTAGCCCTCGTCTCAGGGCAGCCATTCAGCCAGTCAGCGAGCGGTCGCTCGCGGGCTGAGATCAACGCGCGACGCTCGCTCGCCCAGGCGCGTCAGCGTGCGCGGGCAGCAGCGGAGGCTGAGACGCTCGCAGCGCAAACTGCAGTGCCAGCCGTCGCCGCACCGGCTCCCTCTACGTCAGCCCCGGCGGTGGTTACGCAGGAGCCCTCTTCGCCGGCCCCAGCGAGCGCCGAGATGGGCCTTGAGTAGCGCCACTTGTGCCCGAATGTAGGTGTCGTCCGCAGCGGCGCGTAGTTTCCGTCTCGTTCGCTGATCCCCTGCCTTCGGAGCTGCCGTTGCCCCTCTGTTTCATCGAGCCTCAGGACGCAATTCGAGTAATCGCTGAATCTGTAGGCCGCGACGCACGACGCCAACTACTTGGCGAACTCGTCCGCGCCTGGGTTGACGTGATTCCCGAGACCGATCTCGAGACCCATTACGTCAAGGCCGTCGCAGACCTAGATGAGCACGACCTCTCGATGCTCGCCGCCTGGCATGCCTCAATGGAGGTCGGCCAGCCGGTTGCCAATCGCGACTTCCTGCTCGGCGTTTTCGGTTCTCTCGGCGAGAATCGTCGTGAGGCCCTGAAGATCGCCGCTGGCTTCCGCGGCGAAGAAGCCTTCGAAGCAGGCGTCTCTGAGGAGCAAGCGCTGGAGACCGTCCTACCGGCGCTTAGCCGTGAACGCTGCGCTGAGCTGGCAGAGGAATGCCTCGAGCTCTACCTCTGGGACCGAATGGGCTCCGACAACTAGCTAGCCGCTGGGTCTTGGCCAGGTAGTGCTGGCGGCGGCGACGTCACGTCGGTAGCCGTCCCCTCGACGTCGTAAGCACGGCTCGGGCGCTTAGAGCGCGCATACTTCGCAGCTCGCGAGCCAAAGAAGGCGCCGCGGAGCGTCCACCCAGCAGGGCCACCAACGCTCGTCGCCGCGTAGCTGATCGCCTTTGTCAAGGCGAACTTTCGAATGATCGCGCGCGTCGGCTCGAACAAAAAGAGCAACCCAACGATGTCGGTCAGAAAACCTGGCGTGAGCAACAGCGCGCCGCCGGAGATCACGAGGCCACCGTCAGCGGTCTCCTTCGCTGGCACCTTGCCGTTTCCGAGCGCGGCGCGGAAGCGCAGCCACGAGCGCGAACCTTCGCGCATCAGCAGCCAAGCACCGAAAAGCGAATCGGCGACCAGCAGCGCAATCGTCCACCAGACGCCGATCATCGATCCGACTTGGATGATGATCGCGAGTTCGACGATCGGGACGATGATCAGAAGTAGAACTAGGAGAGCCATGATCTGCGAACGATTGTAGGGAGTGGTGCGGGCTACAATTGCCGCTATGGCCAACGTAGATGAAGTCGAAGCAGCGCTAACGAACGTGATCGATCCTGAGCTGGGGCTCGACTTTGTCGAGCTCGGCTTGATCTACGAGATTGCCGTCGATGGCCCGAAGGTCCACGTCACCTACACGTTGACCACGCCGGCTTGCCCAATCGGGCCAATGGTTGCCGAACAGATCGAAGAGTTCGTCAGCGTCCTTGACGGCGTTGAAGCGGTCGAGTCGGCGATGATCTTCACGCCGCCGTGGACGCCGGAGATGATGAGCGAAGACGCGAAGTTCGCGCTCGGTTACTGAGCCGCCGCGGCTTCAGCGGAGAGCGCCAGCAGCTCGTCGATCGAGTCCTGCAGTGCGTCGGCGAGGACGTCGATGTCGGCCATCTGGTCGTAATCACCGAGCAGCCCGAAGCTAAGGTCGCCGTCGTAACTCATGATCGCGATCGCCAGCGCATGGTTGCGTGGCAGGAATGCGACCGGAGCTATTGAGAGCAGCCTTGAGCCACCGACGTAAAGCGGGAACTGCGGCCCGGGAACATTCGTCACGATCAAGTTGAAGAGCCGCGTCGAGAAATTCAGCCGCGATGCTTGGGCCAGCAGTGTCGGCGGCGCGAAGTTCTGGGCCTCGCTGATTACTTCGGCGCCGAGTGCCTGCTTCGAGTCTTTTAGCCCATCCATCGATTGGCGAACCATTCCAAGCCGCGCGATCGGGTCGTCGATGTAGACCGGAAGTGGTCCACGCATCGCGGCGATCTGATTGCCGAACTCGTTGTGAGCTTCCTTCGGCCGGATCGAGACCGGCACAAGCGCGCGCAGCTCGAGCCCCTCGGTGCGAACGCCGCGCGAGTGAAGCCAGCTCCGCAGCGCGCCGCTGACAACGGTCAGAACGGCGTCGTTGACGGTTCCACCAAGCGCGTTCTTGATCTGTTTGAAGTCCTCAAGCTGGGCTTGGACTACGCGGAAGCGCCGATGCGGGCCAATCTCAACGTTTAGCGGCGTTGACGGTGCTGCGTTGATTCCCGCCCAAGCGACCTCACCGATCCCTTCCAGGCCGTCGCGCAGCCCATCAAAGACGGCTGCCGGGCTGGAGACCATCTTCGTCAGGCTCTTGACGCTGTCAACTGTTGTTCGGGCGATTCCGAGCGCGCCAGAGGCGAGCAGGTCGGCGTCGCCCGGCTCCGGCGCGGGCACCCAAGCCTCAGGGGGGTGCTCAACAACGGTTCCCTCGGGCGAAAGGTCGAAGATCACGGTTGCGAGATCAACGCCGGAGACGCCGTCGATCATCGCGTGGTGGGTCTTGTTGATCAGCGCCCAGCGGTCTCCTTCGAGGCCCTCGATGATCCACATCTCCCAGAGCGGCTTCGAACGGTCGAGCTGCTGCGAGAAAATCCTCGAGGTCAGCAACAGCAACTGCTCCTCGCTGCCTGGCGGCGGTAGCGCCGTGCGCCGGACGTGGTATTCGATGTTAAAACTGGGGTCGTCAACCCAGACCGGCCGGCCGCTGCGCAGCGGCGGTATCGAAAGCTTCTGGCGGTAGCGCGGCACGAGATGGAGGCGGCCGCGGATCGTGTCGAGGAACTGATCGAAGTCTGGAACTGGGTTCTCGAACATCGCGACCCCGCCGACGTGCATGTGCGAAGTCGGGCCTTCCTGCTCGAGAAATGACGCATCGAGCGCGGTCAATCGGTCAAAGTGTTCCTGAGCCATACCCTAAATCTATACCGATGGCAGCCAGCTTGGCTGTGATTATTCGTACAGAGCATTGACGCGATCAGATCGACAAATGGAACCAGAGCCGCCGACAGAGCCGGAGCCGCAGCCCTCGCGTGGCATCCGCGTGCTCGTGATCGTGCTTCTGGTTCAGCTGCTGTTTGCTGGCGTGTTGATCTATTTTGCTCTCGCCGGTTGGCCTTGGGTGCCAAACGCCCCGGCCGAGGTCGCTCGCCCCGCGGTGTCAGAGCGCTTCCTCAAAGGGCAGGCCAATGATGGCGTGCCAACGCCACGCGTCAATAATTTCGACCAGAAGCGAGCCTTCAGCCTGCTGCGACGGCAAGTTGAGCGCTACGGCTGGAGGCCGGCGGGCTCGGCAAACTCGCGACGGTTAGCCGCAGAGCTGCGCGGCCGGCTGCCGGCAGGCACGCTCGAGCCTTTCACAGCGGGCAAGCTGAAGCTCAACAACGTCGTTGGTGTGATCCCCGGGCGGCTGCCAGCAGTCGTCGTCGCCGCTCACTACGACGTCGAAGCGAGGCCGAAGGGCGTTGTTGGTGCCAATGACGGCGCAGCAGGGACTGCCGCGGTTGTAGAACTCTCCCGCGGGCTTGCGTCAAAGGCCGTCGCTGGCGGGCGTGAAGTTCGCTTCGTGCTCTTCGATGGTGAGGAAGAGCCAGCTGGGTCGGGCGACTTCTACGCCGATGGGATGCGCGGCTCGCGGGCCTACGTTGCACGCCACGCGGATCAGGTTGGTGAGCTGATCCTGCTCGACTACGTCGCCAATCGCGGGTTGCGGCTGCCGCGCGAAGGCAGCTCCGACGTCGGTCTCTGGGCGAAGTTGCGCGAGGCAGCGCAGCGCAGCGGCACCGGCGCAAGCTTTCCGGGCCGCTCAGGGCGCTCGGTCTACGACGACCACACACCATTTCTCGAGCGCGGGATTCCCGCGATCAACCTGATCGACTTTGATTATCCGTGGCGTGACACGCTCGCTGACACCGTCAACAAGCTCTCGCCGCGGGCGCTCGACGTGACAGGCGAAACGGTCTACAGCTTGGTTGACGAGCTCCGCCGTCGTTAGCTCTTCGTACACTGACCCCTTAGTGAACGCTCCCGAGAAGATTCTGCTCGCCGCTCCGCGCGGCTACTGTGCTGGCGTTGACCGCGCAGTTCAGTCGGTCGAGCGCGCGCTTGAGACCTACGGCGCGCCGGTTTACGTGCGCAAGGAGATCGTCCACAACAAGCACGTCGTTGAGCAGCTCCGTGACGCCGGCGCAGTCTTCGTTGACGAGCTCAACGATTCGATTCCTGAGGGGGCGGTCACCGTCTTCTCGGCGCATGGTGTTGCGCCTTCGGTTCACGCCGAGGCGGCCGAGCGCAAGCTGCAGACGATTGACGCTACCTGCCCGCTGGTCACGAAGGTTCACCGCGAGGCGGTCAAGTTCGCTGAGGACGGCTACACGATCATTCTGATCGGTCACGACGGCCATGAGGAGGTCGAAGGGACGATGGGTGAGGCGCCGGATTCGATCGTGCTCGTCGAAACCGTCGCCGACGTCGACGCGCTCGAGGTAGATGATCCCGAGAAGCTCGCCTTCATCTCGCAGACAACGCTCTCGGTCGACGAGACGAGCATCATCATCGACCGCCTGCGTGAGCGTTTCCCCGCAATCATCAGCCCCCGCACCGACGACATCTGTTACGCGACGACAAACCGCCAAGCTGCCGTCAAGCAGCTAGCGCCGCTCTGCGAGCTGGTGCTGGTGATCGGCTCGAAGAACTCATCGAACTCCAACCGCCTCGTCGAGGTCGCGCGCGAGCACGGAGCCAACTCGTATCTGATCGACAACGAGACGCAGGTCCAAGGCGAGTGGCTCGACGGCGTCAAGACACTCGGTATCACCTCGGGAGCGAGCGCGCCGGAGGAACTTGTCCAGCGCCTCGTTGATCTCTTCCGCAACGCTGGCACCGCTGACGTTGAAGAGTTCACGGTTGTCGAGGAGGACGTCCGTTTCATGTTGCCGAAGACGATCCGCCAGGCAATCGCAGCGACCGACGCTTAATTAGCGCCGAGCCAGGCGCGCAGCTCGTCGTTGTGCTCACCGAGGCGCGGTGGCCTGCTCTGCGGTTCAGCCGGCGTGCGGCTTAGGCGCATTGGTGAGCGCGTAGAACGGACCCCTTCAAGATCGACGATTGGGTCTAATCCCAGCGATTCAGCGAACTCGTAGGCCTGGGCGATGTCGTTGACCGGCCCGGCAGGGACGCCGGCTGCGGTCAGGCGCTCAGTCCAGAGCTGGGCGCTCTCGCCAGCAAAGGTTTCAGTGAGGATCGCGATCAGCTCGTCACGGTTTACGACCCGCTCGCTGTTCGTTGCAAAGCGCTGGTCGCTCGTCAGCTCCGGCCGGCCGAGCTCTTCGCAGAGCCTCGCAAAGAGGGCGTCGTTGCCGACGGCCAGCGCGAGGTCGTCAGTGGCCGTTGGGATCGTCTGGTACGGGGCAATCGAAGCGTGGGCGTTGCCGGTCCGAGCCGGGAGATCACCTGTGTTGAGGAAGCCGGAGCCAATGTTGAGCAGCATCGCGAAGGCGCTGTCGAGTAGGGCCACCTCGAGGTGCTGCCCTTCGCCGCTTTGCTCGCGCTCGCGCAGCGCCGCCAGCGTGCCGGTCGCGGCGTAGAGGCCGGTCGTCAGGTCGATCAGCGCCGTGCCGGGCCGCGTCGCCGGGCCGTCCGGCGCGCCGGTGATCGACATGTAGCCCGAGATCGCTTGAACAAGCAAGTCATAGCCAGGTAGAGCCGCGCCTTCGTCGCCGGAGCCGAAGGCGCTGATCGATGTGTAGATCGCCCGCGGGTTGTACTGCCGGACGGCTTCCCAGCCAAAGCCAAGTCGATCCATTGTTCCCGGCCGGAACGACTCAATGATCACGTCGGCGCGGCGGCAGAGCTCGTGCGCAAGCTGCTTATCGGCTTCGTCGCGAAGGTCGAGCGTGAGCGAGCGTTTGCCGCGGTTGAGGCCGAGATAGTAGGTCGACCCCTCGTCGACAAAAGGAGGACCCCACTGGCGAGTGTCGTCGCCGCCGTCGGGCCGCTCGACCTTAATTACGTCGGCGCCGAGGTCGGCCAGCGTCTGACTGGCGAGCGGGCCGGCCAGCACACGGCTGAAATCAGCGACGAGGATTCCTGAGAGCGCTGCTTCTGTCATCGCCCGTCAGGCTACCCTGCCCGGCGATGAGAACACTTGTCATCTCGGACACCCACATCGGCTCGCGGCGCCCGGTTGACATCCTCCGGCGACCCGAGCCGCTCGCGGCGCTCTGCGGCGCGCTCGCGGATATCGACCGGCTAGTGCTGCTCGGCGACCTGCTCGAGCTGCGTCAGGGACCACTTTATGAGGTGCTCGGCGTGGCAAAACCGATCATCGAAACGATCGGTGACGCGCTACCGAAGGGCGCTGAGGTTGTGTTGGTTCCAGGCAACCATGATTCAGCTCTAATCTCGCCTTGGCTCGCGCGGCGTGGCGCGCTCGAGTCGCCGCCGCCGCTTGGGATTGAAACGCGAACTGGCGCCGATGCTTCAGCGGCGACGGAGGCAATCGCGGGCTGGCTCGGCAAGCGCGTCGACTTCTCCGTCGCCTACCCGGGGCTTTGGCTGCGTGACGACGTTTGGGCAACGCACGGCCACTACCTCGACCGGCTGATCACGATCCCCACCTTCGAACGGATCGGTGCCGGCGCAATGGCGCGCATCGTTGGCAGGTTGCCCGAAGAGCCGGGTGGCGCCGAGGCCGAGGATTTTGAAGCAGCGTTGGCCCCTGTCTATGCCTGGCTCGACCAGATTGCCAACGGCCGCGCCGCAGGCGGGCGCTGGATGACGGGAGCGGCGACGGCGAAGGCTTGGGGCTTCCTCTCCGGTGACGGGCGGGCGCCACTGCGGGGCAAGGCGCTGGCCGCACTGCTGCCGCTTGGAATCGCTGGCATCAACCTCGCCGGCCTGGGGCCCGTCAGTTCAAAGCTCTCGAGCGACGAGTTGCGCCGCGCTGGTTTGGCGGCGATGGCCGGCGTTGTCAGCCTGCTTAGCGTCGAGGCCCAGTACGTGATCTTTGGCCACACCCACTGCGCTGGGCCGCTGCCTTGGATGGACGCAGCCGAGTGGCGGCTGCCAAGCGGGGGGCAGATGATTAACAGCGGCTGCTGGACCGAAGAGCCGCGAATCAACAGCACCGAGATCGTTAGCCCTTACCGGCCGGGGCGCGGCTTGCTGGTTACCGACTCAGGGCCGCCGCAGCAGCTCCTGATCGCGGAGCAGCTTGGCGAGCGACCGGTTACCGGCTTCTAAGCCGGCGGCGCCGCAAGGCCAGCGGTGAAGCAGGTCGCGTGGACCGTCAGCGACGGCTCGGCGCTCAGCTCCAGCACGCCGTCGCTGTGTGCGCCGTGTTCGATCAGCAGGTGCGCGCCGGCGGCATCGATCTCTCGTCTCTCGCCGTTGACGATCAGGACGCCGCTTCCTTCCGTCACGACCCACACTTGACCGGCGCCGTAGGGGCCGCAGTAGGCGCCCGGCTGGTCTCCTGTCGGGACGACCAGCTCGGCGTCCATTGCGTCGGCCGGGTCGAGCAGCTCGGTTAGCGCTTCGTCGATCCCGAGCAGCTCTTGAATCGCCGCTTCAGTCTCTTCGTAGCCACCCTCGCCGTAGTGGACCTCGGTCAGCATCAAGTCGGGGCCGAAGAGATAGCGGGCAGGCCAGCCAGGGTTGTTGAAAGCGCGCCAGTAATCAAACTCGGGGTCGAGCAGAACTGCTTGCTCAATCCCGAGGCGCTCTACGGCCGACTCGATCAGCTCACGGTCGTGCGAAGGCGGGAAGCCAGGGGCGTGGACCGAAACGATACGCAGCCCTGCCGGTTCGTAGCGGCGCTGCCACTCCTCGATGTAGCGCAGCGCTCGCAGTGAGCTGGGGCGGCAGAAGTCCCAGAAGTCGATCAGCACCGGACGCGGGGCTTGCTGCTCAAGCTTCAAGGTCGCAACGTTGATCCAGTCGGCATCCTTGGGAAAAGATGGCGCGACAATTGTGTCGGTCGGCGGGCGCATAAGCTCGCTCGCGGACGCTAGCATCGCGAACCAGAGTGCGTCGATTCAACCAAAGCCAATGCTGATCGGAAACCCAGCAGTCGAGCTGCCCGAACCGCCCCTAGCGAGCGGCCCCTTACTGCTGCGCCAGTGGGAAGAGGCTGACGTTCGAAGCCTCGTTGAGGCCTGCGCCGATCCGCTGACGGCGCGCTACACCTCGGTGCCGATCCCTTACACGCCTGAGGACGCGCGCCGCTTCATCAGCTTCGGCCGCTCTCCGACGGCATTGCCACTCGCCGTCGTGAGCGCTGATGACGGTTCGCAGGTGCACGGCGCGGTTGGCCTGCACGCGGTCTCGTTGACGCGCCGCCGCTCTGAGATTGGCTATTGGACGGCGCCTTGGGCGCGCAACCAAGGGGTAGCTCAGATGGCGCTCGAACTGCTCTCAGGCTGGGCGCTTGGACCGCTCGGCCTCGAACGGCTTGACCTCTACGTTGAGCCCGAGAATGAGGCTTCGCAGCGCGTCGCAGAGCGCGCTGGATACAAGCGCGGAGCGCTCGTACGCTCCGGAATTGCGCTGCGCGGGCGTCGCTACGACGTCGTCCGCTTTACGCTGTTGCGCTGATCGAACTCGATCAGCAATTGAACCGGCGCAACTTATGGCCGATAACTGGTATCTATAGATATACAAACCAGCAGAAAGCAGGAGGAGAAATGAAGAAATCACTACTTATCGCAGCTGTTACCGCTCTTGCGGTAGCCGTGCCAGCCGCTTCGGCATTTGCCTCGCCGGCTGAGTTCCAGCGCTTTGAGGCTGCCGTGGTCGGCAAGGCCGGCACCGACGCCAAGCCGAAGGCTGTTCAGCTCAAGATTCACCCGTTCCATGTGTACGGCATTGGGGGCGGCCCAACGAATACCGGTGGCCTGAACAGCGGCGCGACGATGGAGGATCCGTTCTCAACCGTCTACGCCAACGTTTTCACCGACAAGGCGATCAAGTACAACCTTGCTTCGTTCCCTACCTGCAAGCTGCAGACGGTGCTTGACAGCCCGGACTCATGTGTGAAGGCTTCACGCGTCGACATTCCGTCGTCAGCGACCGGCCTTGTT
>JBIHZY010000209.1:0-2622 GCA_044240185.1 Solirubrobacteraceae bacterium | reverse complement strand
CAGTGATGACTAAAGAGACCGGATTCCACGAGCGCATCTCAGCGCTAACCAGCACGCACGTCGACTACCGCGGCTACTGGCTGCCGACCTGCTTCAACAACGAAGGCCCAATCTCGGAGTACTGGGCATGCCGCGAGAAGGCCGTGATCATGGACCTCTCGCCGCTGCGCAAGTGGGAGATCCTTGGCCCCGACGCCGAGCTGCTGATGCAGTGGGCGGTAACGCGCGACATTCGCCGTCTTGCCGTGGGCCAGGTCGTCTACACCGCGATCTGTAACGAGACCGGCGGCATGATCGACGACGCGACCGTCTTCCGCCTCGGCGAGGACAACTTCCGCTTCATCGGTGGCGACCCTTACACCGGCGTTTGGCTCAAGGAGCTAGCCGAGAAGCTTGAGCTGAAGGTCTTTGTCAAGCCTTCAACCGACGAGCTCCACAACGTTGCCGTTCAAGGCCCAGCCAGTCGCGACATCTTGAAGCAGATCATTTGGTCGCCGGAAACGGAGACGCCGTTTGAGGACTTGAAGTGGTTCCGCTTCCTGATTGGACGGATCGGCGACTACGACGGAATTCCAGTGATCGTGTCGCGCACCGGCTACTCGGGCGAGCTCGGCTACGAGGTCTTCTGCAACCCCGAGGACGGCAGCGCTGTCTGGGATGCGATCTGGGAGGCTGGCCAGCCGTTCGGGCTGACGCCGCTCGGGCTCGACGCGCTCGACCTCGTTCGGATTGAATCTGGCCTCGTCTTCGCTGGCTATGAATTCGACGATCAGGTCGATCCGTTCGAGGCCGGGATCGGCTTTACCGTCGTGCTTGATGGCGATGAGGATTTCATCGGCAAGGACGCTCTTATCGAGCGCCAAGCGCACCCGCAGCACAAGCTCGTTGGCTTGGAACTGGAAGGGAACGAGACTGCCGCCCACGGTGACTGCGTCCACGTTGGCAAGTCGCAGATCGGCGTCGTCACGAGCGCGATGCGCAGCCCGCTACTAAAGAAAAACATTGCGCTCTGCCGGATTGCTGTGCAGCATTCTGAGATCGGCACCGAGGTCGAGGTAGGAAAGCTCGACGGCCAGCAGAAGCGAATTCCCGCGACCGTTGTGCGCTACCCCTTCTACGACCCCGACAAGGAGCGCCCGCGCTCCTAACCTCTGCGGCCGGGATTAGGCTTCGCGAACGCGCTGAGCGAGCGAGCCGAGCATCTCCCAGGCAGCCTCCGGGCTACCGGAGAGAACACTTTTCAATTCATCGCTGTGGACTGCGACGCAGTTAACGGCGCCGTCGGCGATCGCATCGGAGACCCGCGGCTGGCCGCTTAGTGCTCCGACCTCGCCGAAGTAGGAGCCAGCCTCTAGCCGCTTGTCGGGGTGGCCTGGGCGGCGCAGAATCACGGCGCCATCCAGAATCACGAAGAGCTGGTCGCCAACCTCGCCGAGTTTGACGATCTGGTCGCCATCGGCGAAGGAGCATTCCTCACCGGCTGCCAGCAGCGGCGGCAGCAGGCCTGCGGGCAGTTCGGGAACGACCGGCTCAACCTTGCCGAGCCGCTCGTACTGGCCACCGTGGTAGAGCAGCGGCGCGCCTTCGTTGTGGCGCGCGTACTCAACTTGGCCGAGGAAGAGCGAGTGGTCGCCAGCGTAGTAAGTGCGGTCAACGCGGGCGACGAAGTGCGCGAGAGCACCTTCGACCAGTGGCGTGTCCCGAACCATCTCGAAGGCTGGCTCGGGTACTCCCTCCTTGGCGCGGCCGGCAAAGCGGTCTGACATTTCGGTCTGGTGTTCGCCGAGGATGCTTACTCCGTAGCGGTCACCTTCATGCAGCAGGTTGCACATCTTTGCGCGGCGGTCGACTGAGATCAGCACCAAGGGTGGGTTCAGCGACGCTGACATAAAGGCGTTGGCTGTCATCCCGTGAACCTCATCGTGGGCGCTAGTCGTGATCACCGTGACGCCTGTAGCGAACATGCCGAGCGTGCGGCGCAGCGCGATCGCCGGATCGTCACCTAGCTCCGACGGGTACTCCATCGCTTCCGGTGCTGCCGTGAAGTCGAACGGCGACTCGCCGATCCCTTCGGGGCCGTGCGGCACCGCCGTTGAGTCGAGCGACAGCTTGAATTCTGGCGGCGCGCCTTCGGCCGACATTATGCGCTGCCCGCCGCGACTGCGCCCGGGAGCTGCGGCAGCGAGCTGAGCCAAGCGCTCCGGTTGCCCGCTTTGTCCCAAAGAATCGGGAAGTAGCTTTCATCCATCGTCATCTCTCCGCGGCGACGGTAGCGGGTGTAGATCGGGTCGGCTCCGACTGGGTCGAACTGCGCGGTCGAAGGGATCATGTGGGTCACGAGCGCGCGGCGATCAATTTCGGCCTCGTTGATGCCCGAGCCGTGGAATACGCGGGAGTGATGGATTGCCGCGCCGCCGGGCTGGACGACAACCGGCGTGCGCTCGGCCGATGCGCCCTCCGGCGCCGCCTCGTTGACCGGCGCCAGCCAATCGTCCGGGTCGTGGAAGTCGCCGCGTGAGGGCGGCATCTTCGGCCACTTGTGTGAGCCGCCGACGTATTCGATCGTGCCGCTCTGGGCGAAGGTCTGATCGAGCGCGACCCAGACGGTGATCATCTCCGCTG
>JBIHZY010000208.1:0-2624 GCA_044240185.1 Solirubrobacteraceae bacterium | reverse complement strand
CTGCGCCTTCGGTATGCCGAGCTTGCCGAGGTTGTCTTCGATGTTGACCTTGTTCTGCGTTATTAGGATCGTGCCGAGGATCGCCATCCCCAATGCTGCGCCGTAGTTCCTGACTGTCTGCGTGATCCCCGTCGCCTCGGCGTAGCTGTCGGCCGGTGCGCGGTTGATCGCATCGGTGTTCGCTGGCCCGAGGATCAGCCCCATTCCGAAGCCGGCGATGATGATCGACCAGATCTGATCATTGACGCTGAAGTCGGTCATCTTCGAAGCCCACATGTAGAAACCAATCGCTCCGATTACCGCGCCGACGATGATCGTCGGGCGAGGCCCAGTCTTGTCGAGAATTCGGCCGCCGATCTGCGTTGCGATCGCGAAGCCGATGAAGAAATACATGATGTAGAGCCCGGCCTCCGATGAGCTCTGGCCGAGCACGAGCTGGGCGTAGGTGCTGGCAAAGAAGAAGAGCGGGATGAAGACGATCATCAATAGGAAGAGGACGACGTTGTCTGCCGCAAAGGCCTTGTTGCTGAAGATCTTCACGCGCATCAGGGGGTCCGAAGTGCGCAGCTCATGCCTGACGAAGGCGATGATCAAAAGCGTGCCGATGATCAGCGAGCCGATCGTCTTTGGGTCGCTCCAGCCCCAAGCGCTGGACTGTTGAAAGCCGAGCACGGAGAGACCAATGCCGCCTGTGATCAGAGCTGCACCGGGGTAATCGATCGGCGCCGGTGCGGCCTCGTTGTCGGGCTTGGCGATGACGATCAGGACCAGCGCGATGATCGCGATCGGGATGTTGATCCAGAAGATTGCGCGCCAGTCGATCTGCACGAGGTAGCCACCGGCGATCGGGCCGACCGCCGTGAGCGCCCCTGTGATGCCAAAGAAGATCGCCAGTGCACGGCCGCGCTGCTCCACCGGGTAGGCCGAGACGACCAGCGCCAAAGCGGCCGGGATCATCAGCGCGGCGCCGATTCCCTGAACCACGCGGAAAGTGATGATCCAAGCCTCCGCCAAGCTGCCTTCCGGTGTAACGCTGCAGAGCGCTGAGGCGACAGCGAAGGTGACGATGCCGAGCGTCACCATGCGCCGCTTGCCGAAGGTGTCGCCTAGTCGGCCGCCGAGCGCGAAAGTGGCCGCGAGCGCCAGCAGGTAACCGTTTACGACCCACTGCATGCCGGTTTCGCTGAGGCCCAGCCCCTGCTGAATCTCAGGGATCGCGATCGAGACGATCGTCATGTCGATGAAGGTCATACCGACGGCGAAGATCATCGCCGCTAGTACCAAAGGGCCAGCACTCTTCGTCGTCATTGATTCGACACTACACCCTGCTTAGGCGCGCACCCACGGCAGCGCTTGACATCTACGGGCGCTTCTTGCAGGCGGCAGGCGACTTCGTCTTCTTCAGGAACTTCTCAAGCGCGACTGGGTAGGCGGTCATGATGCCGTCGGCGCAGCGCTGAACCATCTTCGCCCAGTCAACGGCTGAGTCGCTGTCGTCGCTTGAGAACCAGTTCTGCCAGGCGTATCCGGCTGCGTGCGCTTTGGCGATGAAGTCGGCGCTCGAAACCTCGACCAACGCGCCTTGGTAGAGGTACTTGATCGGCGGCTGAAGTGCAACTACTCCGCCGCCCGGCGACTTGTTGAAGAGCAGGAAGTCGGCGATTCCTGCGATTCCGGGGGCAACCGGGACCTTCGGCGCCAGCTTATGGAACTCGTCGACTGCAGCCTGCTTGAACGAGACGACGATGATGTCTTTGCGCTTCACGTTCTTCAGTTCGCGAGCCAGAATGCGTGCGTTCTGGACGTACTCTGCGTCGGTCTCGGCCGGGGTGCGGCCTTTGATCTCAAGGTTGATCGGCGTCTTCGGGAAGGCCTTCAGCAGTTCGCTCAGTGAAGAGATCCGGAAGTCGCTCGCCTTGTAGCCCTTTGGAGCCTTCTTCTTGCCAGTCGCAATACCGCGGAGCTTGTAGCCGCTGGCAGGCTTGTCGTGGTCGTAGGTGACGCCGCCGGCGCCGCTCCAGAACCAGTATGCGTTGTCGAGCTTTTGGATCTGCTTGAGCGTCAACGAACCGACTTCGCCGGTGCCATTTGTTCGCGAGTCGACGGTCGTGTTGTGTTGGACGATGACTTTGTTGTCTTTCGTAAAGCCGAGGTCGACCTCGAGCATGTCGGCGCCCGCCTTTAGCGACTGCTTGAAGGCATACATCGTGTTGCCGGGGAACTCCCCTTCGCCGCCTTGATGGGAGATGTTCCAAGGCTGCGATTGGCGCCACGGGTTGACGGCCGCGGCTGATGCGGCGGAGGCAACGACGCTTAGCGCGACGATTGAGAGGGCAAGGGTGGGCAGCAGTCGTTTGAGCATTCGGCGATCCTACTCCAGTAAGTGCCGTGCGTGCGTCGGATGCCGATGATTTTGACATTCACAACTACAAAGTGGTAGAGTTGTGTAATGGACTTTCCACACCCCCTCCCTGAACCACTTGTTGACCTGATCGCTGAGCGTTTTCGAGTCATCGGCGAGCCGATGCGGATCCGCCTTCTTGACGCGCTTCGCGACGGCGACGCAACCGTCGGCGAACTGGCCGAGCGGCTGGCTGCCTCGCAGCAGAACGTCTCCAAGCATC
>JBIHZY010000060.1:0-9347 GCA_044240185.1 Solirubrobacteraceae bacterium | reverse complement strand
CGCTACCGTTGCGGCTATGAGCGTTCCACCCGTAATCCCGACCTCCCGCGATGGGTTCTTTTCGACCCTCTTCGATCTCAGCTTCACGCGCCTTCTCACGACCCGCGTCGTGAAGGGCCTATACATCTTGCTGATCATCGTTGTCGGGATCGGACTGGTCACAACGATCGTCTCGTCGATCATCTCCGGCTCGATCAGCGGTGTGCTGATCGCGGTAGTCGGTGGCACGCTTGGCGCGCTGCTGACGATCATCTGCGGACGGATCGTGCTTGAGGTTCTGCTTGCGATCTTCCGCATTCTTGAGACCAACCGTGAGATCGCTTACCTGCAGCGCCAGCAGCTGCTCGCGATCCAGCCTGAGGCCGCTGCAGGCGACGCTTCACGGCAGTTCCCGCCAGCGCCGTAAGCTGCGCCAATGCTGCTCGTAGTTGACGTTGGCAACACGCAGACCCATTTCGGCACCTACGAAGGTGGCGAACTGGTCGAACACTGGCGTTTTGCGACCGTCCGCGATTCAACCGCCGATGAGATCGGCGCTGCGCTGCGCAACCTCGTCGAACTGCGCGGCGTTGAGCTAGAGCAGATCGACTCATCGATCGTCTCCTCAACCGTTCCTCAGCTCGGCCCGCAGTGGCTTGAGATGACGGAGCGCTACCTCGGCCACGAGATGCTCGTCGTCGGCCCTGGATTCAAGACCGGCATGCCGCTTCGTTACGACAACCCGCGCGAGATCGGCGCCGATCGGCTCGTCAACGCCGTCGCCGCTTACGAGCGCACGCGAGGGGCTTGCATCGTCGTTGACTTCGGTACTGCGATCACTTACGACCCCGTCTCGGCTGAGGGCGAATATCTCGGTGGGATCATCAGCCCTGGTGTTGAGATCTCGGTCGAGGCGCTGGCTAGCCGCGCTGCGAAGCTGCCGAAGGTAGATCTTGAGCCGCCGCGCGCGCTGATTGGCAAATCGACGATCGAAGCGATCCGCTCTGGCGTGATCTACGGCTTTGCCGCGATGGTCGATGGGATCGTCGCGCGGCTGCTCGAAGAGATGGGCGAGGAGACGGCGACAATCGCCACCGGCGGCCTTGCCCACCACATAGTGCCGTTCACGGAGCGGATCGATGAGATTGACGATCTACTGACGCTTGAGGGTCTGCGGATCCTGTTCGAGCGCAATCAGTGATCGACTCAGTGAAGCTAGGCTTGCGCTGATGACCGCGCCACCTCTAACAGAGCCGTTCACGATCGGCGGCGTTGAAGCCCCCAATCGCGTAGTACTGGCGCCCTTGGCTGGAATTGGCAACTGGTTCGTCCGCCTCCAAGCGAAGCGATTCGGCGCCGGCCTCACGGTCAGCGAGATGATCTCCAGCTTCGCGATTCACCATCGCAACGAGAAGACGATGCGCGACCTGCTCGTAATTCACCCCGACGAGCGCGCTTACCCAGGCCCGATTGCTTTCCAGCTTTTCGGCCAAGATCCTGAAGTGATGCGCTCAGCGGCGGCGACCGCGGCCGAGCATGGCGCCGACATCATCGACCTCAATATGGGCTGCCCGGTGCCGAAGGTGATGAAGAACGGCGCCGGCGCGGCGCTTATCTCGGACCCTGCCGTCGCAGTTGATCTTGCGCGCGCAGCCGGTGAGGGCAGCGGACTGCCGGTGACTGTCAAGCTGCGCTCGGGTCAGAAGAACGGCGAAGCCGACGGTTACCAGCTCGCACTGCGGCTCGTCGATGAGGCCGGCGTCGCTGGAATCGCCTTCCATCCCCGCTCGGCGCAGGTCAAGCACAAGGGATCGCCCGACTACGAACTGGCAGCCAAGTTGGTCGAGGAACTTCCGGTGCCGGTGATTCTTTCCGGTGGAATGAGCGACACTGAGGCGACGCTGGCTGCACGCGAGCAGACCGGCGCGGCCGCCGTAATGCTGGCCCGCGGCGCGCTCGGCAAGCCGTGGCTCTTTGAGAGCGTGCTCGGGCTCCGCAGCGAGCCGCCAACGCGTGACGAGATCGTCTCCGAGCTTGGCTGGATTATCGATCGCGCCAGCGAGCATCTCGGCGAAGAGCGCGCCGCCCGCTACCTGCGGACCTTCTATCCGTGGTATCTCGAGCAGCTAGAGCTCGACAAGCCAACTTTGATCGCTTTCCAGCAGAGCGAGTCGATCGATCAGGTCCGCTCGATGTTGGCTGAGCTCGAACCGTTGACCAGCGCCGCCTAATTCGCAGATGGTGCCGGAATCAGGCTGCGTGAACGCTCGCTATACTGCCCGCTCCGCTCGCGCCTAAGTCGTTCCAGTCGCACAATTGGCGCTGGCTACAACTCCAAAAAAGTGAATTCTGATGCCTAAAGAAGTGATTCTCACCCCAGCCGGCCTTAAGCGCCTGCAGAAGGAACTTGAAACGTTGCAGACCGATCGACGCCGCGAGGTTGCCGACCGGATCCGTGACGCGCGTGAATTTGGTGAGATCGCCGAGAACTCCGAGTACGACGACGCCAAGAACGAGCAGTCGATGCTCGAGGCGCGGATCGCGACGCTCGAAGAGCGTCTCCGCGACGCGCAGGTAATCGACAAGAAGAAGATCTCAACCGACGTAGTTCAGGTCGGTAACGCGGTTCATCTCAAGGATGAGAAGACCGGCAAGACGCAGAAGTTCACGATCGTCGGTTCAGCTGAAGCGAACCCGGCCGAGATGATGCTCTCGAACGAGTCTCCGGTAGGCCGCGCACTGATTGGTCAGAAGCGCAACGCGGTCGTTTCGGTCCCTGTTCCGAAGGGCGCTGCGCGCAAGCTGAAGATCACGAAGATCGACGTCGGTCTCTAAATCGTCATGATGGCGCTCTAGTGAGCGACCAACCGACCGATCAACCGAGCGAGCTGCTCGCCGCCCGGCGAGCGAAGCTGGAGCGGATCCGCGCCCAGGGCGTTGAGCCGTTCCCACACGACTTCCCTGGCGTGGTTGCGATCGCCGATGCGCAGGCGCCGTGGCAGCAGCTTGAGGCCGGCGAGGAGCGCGAAGAGGCCTACCGCATCGCCGGCCGCCTCGCCGCGCGCCGCGGGCAGGGCAAGATGGCCTTCATTGACATCGTTGACCGCAGCGGCCGGATGCAGGTGCAGGCGCGCGCCGACGTGCTCGGCGAGGAGGCAATGGCGCAACTGGTCGAGTTCGACCTCGGCGACCTGGTTGGAATAGACGGCACAATCTTCTCCAGCCGCAGCGGCGAGCTGACGCTTCGAGTGACCGGTTTCACGCTGCTGGCGAAGAGTCTGCGCCCGCCGCCCGACAAGCACCACGGGCTGCAGGACGTTGAAACCCGCTACCGCCGCCGCGAGCTCGACCTGATCGCCAACGAGGAGGCGCGCGAGCTCTTCGTCACGCGCGCCAAGATCGTCTCCGAGCTGCGTCGCTCGCTCGACGACGACGGCTTCATTGAGGTCGAGACGCCGGTACTGCAACCGCTCTACGGGGGAGCGCTAGCGAGGCCGTTCATCACCCACCACAACACGCTCGATCGCGACCTTTACCTGCGAATTGCAACCGAGCTCTACCTCAAGCGCTGCATCGTCGGCGGACTTGAGCGGGTCTACGAGCTCGGCAAGGACTTCCGCAACGAGGGGCTCTCGACGAAGCACAATCCTGAGTTCACGATGGTCGAGTGGTACGAGGCTTACGCCGATTACGGCAACGCGATGGACCGCGTCGAGCAGCTCGTAATTGGGATCGCCGCCGCGATTAATTACGACGGGCCGATTGATTTTTCGGCCCCATGGCCGCGGATCCCAATGGCGCAGGCGATCAAGGACGCGACCGGGATCGACATCAGTGAAGCGACCGAGCGCGAAGCTCTCGTCGCTGCGATCACTGCCTCCGACAAAGTCAAGCTCGACGTCGAAGATCGGCCGTGGCCAAGCCTCGTCGATGATCTGCTCAGCAAGTACGTCGAGCCGGCGATCACCAACCCGGTCTTCATCACCGACTACCCGACCGCACTTTCACCGTTCGCCAAAGAGCACCGCAGCCAGCCCGGCCTCGTCGAGCGCTTCGAAGCGTTCGCTAGTGGGATGGAGTTCGCCAACGCCTTCAGCGAGCTCAACGACCCTGACGAGCAGCGCCGCCGCTTTGAGGATCAAGTGCGCCTTGCCGAGGGCGGCGACGAGGAGTCGCAGCCTTACGACGAAGTCTTCGTCCAGGCGCTCGAGCAGGGAATGCCGCCAACCGCGGGCGTCGGTTTGGGGATCGATCGGCTCGTGATGTTGATGACCGGGCGCGACTCGATCCGCGAGGTTGTGCTGTTCCCGGCGATGCGTGACTGAGTGTCTTTGCGCCGGCTCGGCGGCCACTCCCCGCTGTTAGAATGGGGTATGCCCAGATTTCTTCTCCGTCCGTTGATCGTTCTGCCCGTCAGGGCCGGTAAGTAGGGTAAGAAGCGGAACTGAAGAGACCCCAAAAAGACCAGCGTCAGAACTTAGACCGCCACCTCAACCGACTACCTACCCAGACTCTTAGGAAGGACACGAATTAGATGTTCGAGCGATTTACAGAGCGTGCCCGTCAGGTCGTCGTCCTCGCCCAGGAAGAGGCCCGCACGCTGAAGCACAACTACATCGGTACCGAGCACATCCTGCTCGGCCTGCTGCGTGAAGAGGAAGGGCTCGCCGCGCGCGTGCTCGAGAGCCTCGACATCACGACCGAGCGCGTTCGCGCGCAAGTAGTCCGCATCGTCGGCTCTGGCGAAGAGGTCACCTCAGGTCAGATCCCCTTCACTCCCCGCGCCAAAAAGGTGCTTGAGCTTGCTCTTCGTGAGGCGCTCAGCCTTGGCCACAACTACATCGGCACGGAGCACATCCTGCTCGGCCTAGTGCGTGAAAACGAGGGCGTCGCCGCACGTATCTTGCTCGACTTCGACGCCGACTCGGAGAAGATCCGCAACGAAGTCATTCGCATGCTCTCCGGCCCCGGTGGTCGTCGCCAAAGCGGCTCCGGCCAGGGCAGCGGCAGTGCCACCGGCTCCGGCTCGGGCGAAGGCAAGAAGTCATCGAAGCTGCTCGACCAGTTCGGTCGCAACCTGACGCGGCTCGCTTCCGAGGGCAAGCTTGATCCTGTCGTTGGCCGCGAGACCGAGATCGAGCGGATCATGCAGATCCTCTCACGCCGGACGAAGAACAACCCGGTCCTGATTGGTGAGCCGGGAGTAGGCAAGACGGCCGTCGTCGAGGGGCTCGCTCAGCGAATCATCAACTCTGACGTTCCGCCGTTGCTCGCCGACAAGCAGATATACACGCTTGACCTCGCAGCGCTCGTCGCCGGTTCGAAGTACCGCGGCGAGTTCGAGGAGCGGCTGAAGAAAGTGATGAAGGAGATCACTCAGCGCGGCGACATCATTCTCTTCATCGACGAGATCCACAACCTCGTTGGAGCCGGCGCCGCTGAGGGCGCGATCGATGCTGCCTCAATCCTCAAGCCAGCTTTGGCCCGTGGCGAGCTGCAGACGATCGGCGCAACGACGCTCGACGAGTACCGAAAGTACCTCGAGCGCGACAGCGCGCTGGAGCGGCGCTTCCAGAAGATCGTTGTTGAACAGCCTTCGATCGAGGAGTCGGTTCAGATCCTCGAAGGGTTGCGTGACCGTTACGAAGAGCACCACAAGGTTGAAATCACCGATGAAGCTCTGCGCGCCGCCTGCGAGCTCGCAGACCGCTACATCGCCGACCGTCAGCTTCCCGACAAAGCGATCGACCTTGTCGATGAGGCTGCCTCGCGGATGCGTATCAAGACGATGACCGCGCCCCCTGTCTACCGCGAGCTTGAGGACGACATCGAGCGCACGCGGCGCGAAAAAGAGACAGCGATCGAAGACCAGGAATTTGAGAAGGCCGCCGCATTACGCGACGACGAGCGCCAGCTAACGCAGAAGAAGCGCGAGCTCGAAGACGAATGGCGCAGCGGCGAGGGCGAAGGGCCACGGCCCAGCATCGGCGAGGAAGAGATCGCCGACATCGTCTCGATGTGGACCGGTATTCCGGTCTTCAAGCTGACTGAAGCTGAGACCGCCAAGCTCGTCCGCATGGAAGACGAGCTGCACAAGCGCGTCGTCGGCCAAGAGGCCGCCGTCGAGGTCGTCTCGAAGGCGATCCGTCGCTCACGCGCCGGTCTCAAGGATCCCAAGCGCCCAACCGGCTCATTCATCTTCCTCGGCCCATCCGGCGTCGGCAAGACCGAGCTGGCCCGCACGCTCGCACAGTTCCTCTTCGGCGACGAAGACGCGATGACGCGGATCGACATGTCTGAATACATGGAGAAGCACGCCGTCTCAAGGCTCGTCGGCTCTCCTCCCGGCTACATCGGGTACGACGAGGGTGGCCAGCTAACAGAGGCCGTGCGACGCAAGCCTTACTGCGTGCTGCTGCTCGACGAGATCGAGAAGGCTCACCCGGACGTCTTCAACATCCTCTTGCAGATCCTCGAGGACGGTCGTTTGACTGACTCACAGGGCCGCACGGTGGACTTCCGCCACGCGATCGTGATCATGACCTCCAACATTGGCGCTCAGGAGATCGCGCAGAACACGCCGCTCGGCTTCTCAATCTCAGAGGATGAGACGGGGATCAGCTACGACGACATGAAGGGCCGCATCATGGGCGAGCTGAAGAAGGTCTTCCGCCCTGAGTTCCTCAACCGGATCGATGACGTGATCGTCTTCCACAAGCTGCAGAAGGATCAGATCAAGACGATCGTCGAACTGCTGCTGGTGCGGATCCGCGCAACGCTCGCCGAGCGCGAACTGCAGTTGGAGCTGACCGAAGATGCCAAGGATCTACTGGTCGAGAAGGGCTGGGACCCAGCGATGGGTGCGAGGCCGCTGCGCCGTGCGATTCAGCGCTACATCGAAGATCCGCTCGCCGACTTCGTGCTGCGCTCGGAATTGACGCCTGGCGGAACGGTGCTGGTTGAGCTCGCTCCCGAAGGCTCCGAGGAAGAGGTCGTGCTGACGGTCATCGAGCCGCTCAAGATTCCGGCCGCGGTTGGTGCTCCTGAGCAGACCCACGACGATGACGAAGAAGCCGACGCCGACGGCGGTGGCGACGAGGTTGCCGACGAGCCTGACGTTGACGGGCCTGAACCGGCCGACGGAGAAGCGTCATAACTGACGAGCCCGTAGTGATCAAGGTCCGCGATGACGGGCCATATAAGGTGACCGGCCCGGTCGTCCTCGAGGACGCCGACGGTAACCGATACGACGTTGCAGGCCGCCCCGTGGCTCTCTGCCGCTGTGGCCTCTCAGAGAAGAAGCCGTTCTGCGACGGCGCGCACAACGGCGCCGAGTTCGCTGCCTGCGAACGCGTGCCGCAAGACTGATCTGCGGGGGCGAAGTCGTCCCCTCCGGCGCCTAATCTCGCGAGGTGGCCCGTTCAGCATCAGTCTTTGTCTGCTCCTCCTGCGCGCATCAGGAAGCTAAGTGGCATGGGCAATGCCCGCAGTGTGAGGAGTGGAACACGCTGGCCGAGGAGCGCGCACCAACGCGCGCGGCGGGCAAGCGTCCTGGCGGCTCTCGCAGCGCCTCTGCCAGCCCTGTAGTTCTGCGCGAGCTCGCAAGCGACAGCACCCCACGCCTGGCAACCGGGATCACCGAACTTGACCGCCTGCTCGGCGGCGGCATCGTTCCCGGCTCGATGGTCCTGCTCGGTGGCGCTCCGGGGATTGGCAAATCAACGCTGATAACAATGGCGCTAGGCCTGATGGCCGCTTCAGGGCGAAGCACGCTCTACGTCTCGGGAGAAGAGTCGGCCGCGCAGATTCGCCTCCGCGCTGAGCGGCTTGAGGCAGGCGCGGCGCCGGGGGCGCTCGACGTCCCGGTCCTTGCTGAGACCGATCTTGACAACGTGCTCGCCGTGATTGAGGCCGAGCGGCCCGATGTCTGCGTCGTCGACTCCGTCCAGACACTCGCCTGCGCCGACCTTTCCGGCGCGGCCGGCACGGTCGGTCAGGTGCGCGAGGTTGCTTCGCGGCTGATCGAGGTTGCAAAGAGGACCGACACGGCGATCATGCTCGTCGGCCACGTCACGAAAGAAGGCTCGCTCGCTGGGCCACGCGTGCTCGAGCACCTCGTCGACTGCGTGCTGCAATTTGACGGCGAGCGCGAGCGCACCTACCGCACCTTGCGAGCGATCAAGAACCGTTTCGGCGCGACCAACGATGTTGGCGTCTTCGAAATGCGTGACGGTGGTCTCGTTGAGGTGCTCGACGCCAGCGAGCGCTTCGTCAGTGAGGCGACACGCGCTCCGGGCAGCGTCGTGCTGGCCGCGATGGAAGGTTCACGGCCGCTGCTGGTTGAGGTTCAGGCGCTCGTCAGCCCTAGTGAGATGGTTCCGCCACGGCGACTCTGCAGTGGCGTCGATCGCAACCGTCTGGCTTTAGTCCTCGCCGTGCTCGCGCGCCACGCCGGCGTCTCGACCGGCAGCGCCGACGTCTTCGTCAACGTCGTAGGCGGGGTCCGCGTAGATGAGCCCGGCGCCGACCTCGCGATCGCGCTGGCGGTCGCGAGCGCGGCGAGCGGAACGGCGCTCAGCGCGCCCGGCGCAAAGCCGCTTTGCGCCTTCGGTGAAATCGGCCTTACTGGTGAACTTCGCTCCGTTGCGCACCACCTACGGCGCGAGCAGGAGGCCGAAAAGTTCGGTTTGACTGAATTGATCACACCGCAGCGCACCGGCACCCTGCGCGAGGCCTTAAAGCTCCCAAACATCGACTCTGAGGGCCTTTCTGCACGCAACGCGGCATAGCGCCGATCGGCAGCAGCTCTGGTAGAATGTGCCATTATGGCGCGTCAATCAGGGGGAGATTCAGCTGACTCAGGTATGCGCCAAGAGACGCGGATTGTCCGTGCGCTCGAGATGGTTGCGCCCGGTACGGCTCTGCGTGAAGGGATCGACAACGTCATCCACGCTCGCACCGGCGCGCTGATCGTCGTAGGCGACCCTGAAGAGATCAGCTTCATGTTCTCAGGCGGTATCCGCCTCGATATCGATTACTCGCCAGCCTTCCTCTACCAAGTCGCAAAGATGGACGGGGCGATCATTCTCAACGCCAACGCGACGAAGATTGCGATGGCCAACGTCCAGCTGCTGCCCGACCCGACGATCCTCTCGCTTGAGACAGGCACGCGCCACCGCACAGCAGAGCGCGTCAGCAAGCAGAGTGAATCGCTCGTGATCGCAATCTCACAGCGCCGTGAGATCGTCTCGCTTTATGTCGAAGGAGCGAAGTACATCCTTGAGGACATCCCGACCGTGCTGGCGAAGGCCAACCAAGCGCTCGCGACGCTCGACAAGTACCGCCTCCGGCTCGATCAAGTTTCAACG
>JBIHZY010000207.1:0-2641 GCA_044240185.1 Solirubrobacteraceae bacterium | reverse complement strand
ACGACCCTGGCGCCGAAGAGGCCGTGCTCGATGCCGCGATTATGGGCGGAGTGCTGCCCGCCGGCGATGCGGCCGCTGGAGCAGCGGCTGCTCGTGCAGCAGTTCAGAAGATCGACGATCAAGGCCCAGAGGCGCCTGGGGCAAAGGCTGGCGTTGCCCGAAACACGGTTCTCTTCTCCGTCGCTACGGGGCTTTCGCGCGTTGCTGGCCTCGCACGCGAGATCCTCGCCGCCAGCTATTTCGGCACCAGCGGCGCGGCATCTGCCTTCACGATCGCCTTTCAGTTGCCAAACCTTGTCCGCGGACTCTTCGCCGACGCAGCTCTGAGCGCCGCGTTCGTACCTGTTTTCGCCGAGTTCCTCGAACAGAAGCGAAGGCGCGAGGCAATCCTGCTGGCCTCAACGTTGTTCTGGATCATCTTGCTGGTCCTCGGTGCGCTCAGCGCGATCTTCATCTTTGCCGCGGGCGTGTTGGTCCCGCTCTTCATTCCCGGCGACAACTTCACGCCGCAACTGATTGATCTCGCCGTCGGTCTCTCGCAGGTGCTGTTCCCGATCGTCGTCCTACTCGGCATCAACGGGCTGCTGGTCGGAATCGTCAACTCGTATCACCACTTCACGATCCCGGCGCTGGCGCCTTTGGTCTGGAACGTTGTAATTATCGGCGCGCTAGTAGCCCTGCGCCCGATGTTCAGTGGCGACGATCAGATCTACGCCTACGCAATCGGTGTCTTGCTCGGAACGATCGTTCAGCTACTGATGGTGATTCCGGTGCTGGCGAAGATCGACTTCCGGCTCAAGTTCCATTTCAACTGGCGCGATCCGGGCGTGACGCGCGTGCTGAAGCTGTTGATCCCGGTCACGATCGGACTCGGCGTGATCAACATCGACCTCGTGATCAACTCTGTCGTTGGTGCCTTGATCTCGGATAGCGCACCGAGGGCAATCGACGCCGCCTTCCGGATCTACATGCTGCCGCAAGGAATCTTCAGCGTCGCGCTGGCGACTGTTCTATTCCCCTCTCTCAGCCGGCTCGTCGCTCGCGGCGACATGGGAGGCCTGCGCGGGTTAGTGGGGACAGGGACGCGGCAGAATCTGCTGCTGTTGGTTCCCGCGGCGGCAGCGACGATGGCGCTGGCGACTCCAATCGTCGAGCTGATCTACCAGTACGGCGCCTTCAACGCGGCCTCAACCGAAGAAGTTTCGACGGCGCTCTTCTGGTTTGCCTTCTCAATGCCGTTCGCGGGCCTCAACCTGCTGCTCACGCGCACCTTCTTTTCGCTCCAACGGCCCTGGATTCCCAGCGCGCTAGCGGCCGGCAACCTTGCCGTTAACGCCGTTGTCTCGCTGCTTCTCTATAAGCCGCTCGGCATCGCTGGACCGGTCATCGGCACGGTCGTTGCCAGCGCCGGAATGACGGCCGCTCAGATGATCTACCTGCGTCGCCAGCTCGGCGGATCGATCGAGGGGCGCGAAACGCTGATCATGACCGTGAAGGTCGTCTTCTCGGCGATTCTCTTGATCATCGTCAGCCGCGCGATCTGGCTTGTCGTCGACGGCGCGGTTGGTAGCGATGGCCCGATCACGAGGATGATCGGCGTGATCCCTGCGCTCGCCGCCGGGCTGCTGGTCTACCTGGCTGCGGTCAAGTTGCTGCGGATCCGCGAGGCCGATCAGATCCTTCACTTCTTCACTAGCCGCCTGCGACGCCTACGTGCCTAGCAGAGCACGCGCGACCGCGCCCTAGGCTGTAACGCGAGCACACGTCGCCATGGAACAGTCATTAATCCGCAACTTCTCGATCATCGCCCACATCGACCACGGTAAGTCGACGCTCGCTGACCGGATTCTGGAGATGACCTCAACGGTCGACCCGCGCGCAATGAGGGCGCAGGTTCTTGACTCAATGGACCTTGAGCGCGAACGCGGAATCACGATCAAAGCGCAGGCAGTGCGCGTGCTCTACACCGCCCGCGACGGCGTCACCTACCAGCTGCAACTGATCGATACTCCCGGCCACGTCGACTTCACCTACGAGGTATCGCGCTCGCTCGCGGCCTGCGAGGGGGCGGTGCTCGTCGTTGACGCTTCCCAGGGCGTCGAGGCGCAGACGCTCGCCAATACTTATCTGGCGGTCGAGAACGGCCTCGAGCTGATCCCGTGCCTGAACAAGATCGACCTTCCCGGCGCTGAGCCAGAGCGCGTTGCAGCCGAGGTCGCGGAGCTGCTCGGCGAGCCAGCCGACGACATTTTGAAGATCTCTGGCAAGACGGGGGAGGGCGTCGAGGAAGTGCTCGAGGCGATCGTCCGCGACGTGCCGCCACCGAGCGGCGACCCAGATGGCGCGCCACGCGCTTTGATCGTTGATTCCGAGTTCGATCAGTACCGCGGCGTCGTCGCCTACATCCGCGTCGTTGACGGCAAGTTCACGAAGGGTGAAGCGATCAAAGCGATGGTCGCTGGCACCGAAGCTGAGATCGACGACATCGGATTCTTCACGCCCGAGATGGTCAGCGTCCCCGAGCTGCTCGCTGGCGAGGTCGGCTACGTGATCACCGGGATCAAGGACGTCACACTGCTGCGCGTCGGCGACACACTGACGACGAAGGCCAATCCAGCTAGCGAGGCGCTGCCCGGCTACC
>JBIHZY010000059.1:0-9356 GCA_044240185.1 Solirubrobacteraceae bacterium | reverse complement strand
GCACCTTCCAAAAACGCCTGAAACCGAGGGCTGGCTCAACGCTGAAGCGTTCGCCAAGATGAAGGATGGCGTCCGCGTCCTCAACGTCGCCCGTGGGCCGCTAATTGTCGACGAGGACCTCCAGGCCGCGCTCGACTCCGGCAAGGTCGCCGGTGCGGCGCTCGACGTCTTCCAGAGCGAGCCGATGACTGAACACGCACTCTTCTCGTATCCCAACGTGATCGTCACTCCTCACCTCGGCGCGTCGACCAGTGAAGCGACCGATCGGGCCGGCTACCAAGCGGCCGAGCAGGTCGTAGCGGCGCTGACCGGCAAGGGCGTAACCAGCGCCGTAAATGTTCCGTCGGTTGCGCCGGAGGATCTCGAAGTGCTCGGACCATTCCTGCCGCTCTGCCATCACCTTGGCAAGCTCGTCTCGGCGCTCGCCGAGGGAGGAGCCGTCGATCGGATCGAGGTTGAGTACTTCGGCCGGATCGCAGAACGGGACTGCAGGCCGCTAACAACAAGCGTCCTGCTCGGGTTGCTCGAAGGACGCACAGAGGAAGCCGTCAACGAGGTCAACGCGCCGTCAATCGTCGCGAAGCGGGGGATCGTCGTGTCGGAGACCAGTAGGACCAGCGCGCGTGATTTCACAGAGCTCGTGCGCGTGACGCAAATCTCCGGCGATGACCGCACGCGCGTCGTCGGCACAACTCTCGGCCGCCGCCATCGTCCTCACCTGCTGGAGCTCTGGGACCGGCGCTTCAACCTTCAGCTCCACGACCATCTCGTGCTGTTCCAATACGAGGACGTCCCAGGGATGATCGGCCACGTCGGCGTAGTGCTCGGTGAGAACGGAATCAACATCGACAACGCCGCCGTCGGCTACGACCCTGACGGCGAGGACGACGCGTCACCCGCAAAGCGCGCCGTGATGGTTCTCACAACCAGCACGCCTGTCCCGCCGGAGGTTGTGGCGCAGGTCGCAGAACACCCCGGCATTGTCACCGGCCGCGCTGTCAGTCTTGACTGAGGGCCAGCTCTAACGAGCGGACTGGCTGCGGCGTACGACATGGACTGCAGCGACTCCGACTACGGCATCAATTTTCCGTTGGTCGCGCGCGTAGTCGTCGTTAGCCGTTATTGTTCCGCTTGTCCCAAAGAGAGGGGGGTGCGGTGAGTGAAACGGATGTAGCGCTGCGCGGATTAACAAAGCGCTTCGGCGAGATGGTTGCCGTCGACAACCTCGACCTCGACATTCCTCGGGGCGGCTTCTTCGCCTTGCTTGGGCCCTCTGGTTGTGGAAAGACGACGACGCTGCGGATGATCGGTGGCTTCGAGGAGCCGACTGCGGGAACGATCGAACTCGCCGGCCAGGAGATCACCCAGCAGCCGCCGCACAAGCGCGACGTCAACACCGTCTTTCAGAGTTACGCGCTTTTTCCTCACATGACTGTTGCCGAGAACGTCGCCTTCGGTCTGGAGCGAAAGAAAGTGGACAAAGCTGAACGCAAGACGCGGGTCGCCGAAGCGCTTGAACTAGTTGAGCTCAGCGCGCTCGCGTCGCGTCGCCCAACGCAGATGTCGGGCGGTCAACAGCAGCGCGTGGCACTGGCACGCGCGCTCGTCAACCGGCCGCGCGCACTGCTGCTCGACGAGCCTCTCGGCGCGCTCGATTTGCGTCTGCGCAAGCAGTTGCAGCTCGAGCTCAGTCAGATCCAGCGCGACGTGGGAATCACCTTTATCCACGTCACGCACGATCAGGAAGAAGCGATGACGATGGCCGACACGATCGCGGTAATGCGCGATGGCCGGATCGACCAGCTCGGCTCGGCAACAGAGCTTTACGAGCGGCCGCGGACAGCGTTTGTTGCCAACTTCCTTGGCAATTCGAACCTGATCGATGCCGACGTCGTGTCCAACTCGGGTGCCTTTGCTGAGGTTGAGGCCGACGGCGGTGCGCGCCTTCGCGTCCCGGCCGAGTCTGCAGCCGCCGGTGGCTCGACGCAGATTCGAATTGGCGTTAGGCCCGAAAAGATGACGCTCGCACCAGCCAACGGAGACTCGGCTGCTGCCGACTCGAACGCGTTGCTCGGCCACGTTGTCGACGCTGCCTACATCGGCCTGGCCACTCAATACGTTGTCCGTACCGACGGAGGAGCAGATCTTCAGGTCTTTGTTCAGAACAGTGCCAACAGAACAAGTGGTTTAGGTGAGGGCGACCGGGTTGTCGCAACGTGGGATCCAGAAAATACTTTTGTTGTCGAAAGGGAGGAACCAAATGCCGGATGAATCACTAGATCATTTTTTCGATCGACTCGTTAGTGGTGAACCGATATCAAGGCGTGCAGTTCTGCGCAGGATGGCCGCAAGCGGCATTGCCGTTGGCGGAGCCAGCGCGTTTCTCGCGGCCTGCGGCGGCGTAGAAGGGACCAGCTCAGACAACGGCACAGTTGACACCAGCAACGTCAACCACCCGAAAGCGGCGATTGGGACACTCGTCTTCTCGAACTGGCCGCTCTACATCGACGAGAAGGTAATCCCGGGCTGGGAGAAAGCCAACGACGCAAAGATGCGTTATCTCGAGGATTACAACGACAACGAAGAGTTCTACGCCAAGGTTCGGCAAGAGCTAGAGCAAGGGCAGGGGATTGGCCGCGATCTCGTGGCACCGACAGACTGGATGGCCGGACGCTGGATCGATCAAGGCTACGCAATTCCGATCGACAAGAAGAATGTGCCCAACGCCAAGAATCTGCTGCCCAGTCTGCAGAACCCACCGTTCGACAAGAACCGCGATTTCACGCTGCCTTGGCAATCGGGCATCACCGGCATCGGCTACGACCCGACGAAAACGGGACGCAAGCTCAACAGCATCAACGACCTTTTCGACCCAGCCTTCAAAGGGCGGGTTTCAATGTTCAGCGAGTGGCGCGACTCTGCCGGGCTGGTAATGCTGGGCCAAGGAGTTGACGCGAGTAAGGCAACCAAAGCGCAGTGCTCGGCGGCGATTGAAAAGATCAACGAAGAGAACGAGAAGGGCCAGATCCGGCGATTCACAGGTAACGACTACACGAAGGACCTTGCCGCTGGAAACCTCTGGGCATGCGTTGCCTGGTCCGGCGACCTCGTCCAACTAAAGGCCGACAACCCCAACCTTGAGTTCCTCGTACCGGATGATGGCGGGATGAGCTGGTCGGACAACATGCTTATCCCGCAGGGTGCGAAGACCCCCTACGGCGCGGAAACTTTCATGAACTACGTCTACGACCCGGTTGCAGCTGGCGTTATTGCTGAGTACGTCAACTACTTCTGCCCAGTCGACGGTGTGCAAGAGCTGGTCGCTAAGAAGAATCCTGAGCTGGCGAAGAACCAGTTGATCTTCCCTGACCAGGCAACGCTGGACAAGCTGTACGCCTATCCGTCGCTCAGCGCGGCCGACGAGCGCGAGCTGACCGCGCAGATGCAGAAGGTCACCGGGGCGTGAGTGCAGGCGGGGAAGCGGCGGCTCCCCGCGGCCAGGCGGGGGGATGGCTGACGCTGCGGCGGCGCAAGACGCTGCTGCCGCTGGCGCTAGTCATCCCCGGCCTGCTTTGGCTGGTCATCTTCTATGCAGTTCCGATCGTTTCGCAGCTGTGGATTTCGTTACAGACCGGAAACCCCGACGACGGCTTTGCTCAAACCTGGAATTGGGCTATCTACGCCGATTCGATCTCCGAGTATTCGGAGCAGATGTTGCGCTCGCTCCAGTACGCCGGCACGGCGACGATCGCGTGTTTCATCATCGGCTTTCCGCTCGCCTATTTCATGGCGTTTAAGGCTGGCCGCTGGCGCAACCTCTTCCTGCTGCTGGTGATCCTGCCGTTCTTCACCAGCCTGATCGTGCGCACCGTTGCTTGGCAGACGATCCTCACTGATGACAGCTGGATCACTAACGCGCTAAAGACCGTCGGCTTGGTACCCGAAGATGGGCGCTTGTTGGCCACAAGCTTCGCCGTGATCGCTGGCATCACTTATAACTTCCTGCCCTTCATGGTGCTCCCGCTTTACGCCTCACTGGAACGGATGGATCGAACCCTTGTCGAAGCTGCCACCGACCTTTACGCGAGCCGCTGGACAGCCTTTCGCAAGATCACACTGCCGCTCGCCGGCCCTGGAATCTTCGCGGGTGTACTACTGACGTTCATTCCCGCGATCGGTGATTACATCAATGCTCAGCTGCTCGGTACCTCGCAGCAATACATGATCGGCAACGTCATCCAATCGCAGTACCTTGTCGTGCGCGAGTATCCAACCGCGGCGGCGCTTTCGTTCATCATGATGGTCGTCGTTCTGGTCATCATCGCCGCCGCTGCGCGCCTGATAGGCACGAAGCGTCTCTCCGAGGCGGCGGTCGCGTGAGAACCCCGCTCGATCGCCTGAGAGATGGCTTGCTCGGCGTCTGGTCGCTTGGCGCCGTCGTTTTCCTGTTCGTGCCGATCTTCGTGATTGTGCTCTTCTCGTTCAACGACAACCAAGGCCGGTTTAACTTCACCTGGCAGGGCTTCACGTTGCGCCACTGGGCCGACCCGTTCGGCGTGGAGGGGCTCCAGCAGGCTTTCGTCACTTCGCTTGGACTCGCTGCTCTCACAACAATCATCGCCGTAGTACTTGGCGTCTGCGTCGCACTGGCTCTTGTACGGCACAAGTGGCGCGGCCGTGGGGCTACTGGAGGACTCGTCTTTCTGCCGCTGGCGACGCCGGAGGTTGTCCTCGGCGCGGCGCTACTGGGCTGGTTCCTGACACTCGGCCTGATTCGCGGTTTCGTGACGCTGCTGATTGCGCATGTGATGTTCACGCTCGGTTACGTCGTGATCACGATCCGCGCCCGCCTAGAAGGAATGGACGTCCACATCGAAGAGGCAGCGATGGATCTTGGGGCCAATCAGTGGACGACGCTGCGCAAGATCACGCTGCCCCTGCTTGCCCCTGGGATCGCCGCCGCTTCGCTGCTCTGCTTCGCAATCTCAATCGACGACTTCGTCGTCAGCAACTTCAACGCCGGCCAAACGGTCACTTTCCCTCTCTTCGTCTACGGCGCAGCGCGGCAGGGCGTGCCACCCCAGGTCAACGTGCTGGCGACCGCAATGTTGCTCTTCGTCGTGCTCTTAATGTTTCTCAACCTTGGCTTCCAGCGTCGCTCCGCGCGGCGTCAGAACCGTGAGATGGAGACGACTCCGGCGCTTGGCCTGTAGGGCAAATCTTTTCGCCCCGACTTAATCGTGCTTGCTAATCTGGAAGCGCATGTCGAACAACCTGCTCATCCGTCGTCTTCTTCTCCCCCTCCGGGGGGAATAACGCGCTGGCGGCCGCGTAGCCGCGACAGAACACGAAGAAGCATCGGTTAAGAGCGAGCAGAAGGAGGTTTTCGACATGGATCCCAACCAAGTACTGATTTTCGACACGACGCTGCGAGACGGCGAGCAGTCGCCTGGAATCTCGCTCAATACGGAAGAAAAGCTTGAGATCGCGCAGCAGCTTGCGCGACTTGGTGTTGACGTCATTGAGGCCGGCTTCCCGATCGCCTCTCCTGGCGACTTTGAAGCCGTCCGCGAAATCGCCCGGCAGGTTGAAGGGCCGATTATCGCTGGCCTCGCGCGGGCCAACGCGACCGACATTGAGCGAGCATGGGAGGCCGTCAAGGACTCACAGCGGCCGCGGATTCACACCTTCGTCTCAACCTCCGAGATCCACATTGAGCACCAGATGCGCAGCAGCCACGATGACGTTCGCGGCCTTGCCCGGGCTTCGGTTGCACAAGCAAAGGCGCTCTGCGACGACGTTGAGTTCTCGCCGATGGACGCGACACGCGCCGACGTTGGCTTCACTGCCGAGATCTGCCAAATCGCGATCGACGAGGGAGCAACGACGATCAACATTCCCGACACGGTTGGTTACACAATGCCGGAGGAGTACACGCGCTTCTTGGAAGGGCTCTACGCCGCTGCGCCAGGGCTTAAAGATGTGATCCTTTCGACCCACTGCCATGACGATCTAGGCCTCGCGGTTGCCAATTCGTTTGCTGGCGTCCTCGCCGGTGCACGGCAGGTTGAGTGCGCGATCAACGGCATCGGGGAACGGGCTGGCAATGCTGCTCTTGAAGAGTTCGTGATGTTGCTGAACACGCGCGCCGCCGATCTCGATGGGCTTTACACCGACGTCAATACGAAGGAGCTATCTCGAGCCAGCCGCCTCGTCTCTCGCCTGACCGGCTATGCGGTCCAGCCGAACAAAGCGATCGTTGGCCGTAATGCTTTCGCTCACGAGTCCGGGATCCATCAGGACGGCGTGCTGAAGGAGCGGACGACCTTCGAGATCATGGATGCCACAAGCGTTGGCCTTGACGCCAATTCAATCGTGCTCGGAAAGCACTCTGGTCGCCACGCGCTGCAGCAGTCGCTCGAAGAGCTCGGCTACAAGGTTGATGGCGCCGCACTGAACGCTGCCTTCAAGCGCTTCAAAGAGGTCGCCGATAAGAAGAAGCAGGTCACAGCACTCGACCTTGAAGCGCTCGTTGGTGACGAGTTGCAGCAGGAGACCGGCTTCGCACTCGAGTCATTTGAGCTCACTGACAAAAGCGGCGAGCCGCCGCGCGCGAGCGCGAAGGTCACGATGCCAGACGGCACTAGCTGCGAGGGAGAAGCGACCGGGGACGGCGCCGTTGACGCTGTATTCCACGCGATCAATGCTGCGACCGGGATTGACGTCAAGTTGCGCGACTTCCGTGTCGACGCCGTCACTGCCGGCCAGGACGCGCTCGGTGAGGTGCACGTGATGATCGAACGGGACGGCGAAGCCGCCTCGGGCCGTGCTGTGGCAACCGACATCATCGAAGCCGCTGCGCGCGCCTATATGAGGGCATTGACGCTCGCTACGCGGCGGCTCGACGCCGATGACCCGACTTCAGAGCGCCCAAGCGCGGTACCGTGATCGCCGTGAACCAATCGACAACTCAGCCAACAACGCTCTTCGAGAAACTGTGGGCAGCTCACGAGGTCAGTGAGGGACTGCTTTACATCGACTTGCACCTCGTCCACGAGGTGACCAGCCCACAAGCATTCGATGGCCTCAGGCTCGCCGGCCGCACGCTGCGTCGCCCCGATCGCACAATCGCCACGGCCGACCACAACGTCCCAACCGATGGCACTGCGACGGCCGCTCTAATTAAGGACGCTCTCAGCCGTGTTCAGGTTGAGACGCTCGAAGCTAACTGCGCGGAGTTCGGCGTTCCTGTCTACTCGCTCGGTTCTGAGCATCAAGGCATCGTCCACGTCATCGGGCCTGAACTTGGGCTCACGCAGCCCGGAATGACGATCGTTTGCGGCGACAGCCACACGGCGACTCACGGCGCCTTCGGTGCGCTCGCATTCGGCATCGGCACGAGCGAGGTTGAGCACGTTCTCGCGACCCAAACGCTTGTTCAGCGGCGGCCGAAGTCGATGCGCATTCGCTACGAAGGCGAGCTTGGCTACGGCGTCACGGCGAAGGATCTAATTCTCGCCACGATCGGGCAGATCGGTGTCGAAGGCGGGGTCGGCCACGTAATTGAGTTTGCTGGCCCAGTGATCGAATCGCTCTCAATGGAAGGGCGAATGACGATCTGCAACATGACTATCGAGGGCGGCGGCCGCGCGGGGATGATCGCCCCCGACCAGACGACCTTCGACTTTGTAGAGGGTCGCCCGGGCGCGCCAAGTGGCGAAGACTGGGAAAAGATGGTCGAGACCTGGAGAGGGCTTCGGACCGACGAGGGCGCAACCTTTGACACTGAGCACGTGGTCGACGTTTCGGCGATCAGCCCGCAGGTCACCTGGGGTACAAACCCTGAGATGGTCGTGGGCGTCGGTGAGCGCGTCCCCGAGCCGAGGAGCGACGGCGACCAGCGAGCGCTTGAATACATGGGCCTCGAAGCTGGTACGCCGGTCGAAGAGATCACGCTTGAGCGTGTGTTCATCGGCTCCTGCACCAACTCACGGATCGGTGACCTGCGAGCCGCGGCCGGAGTTATTCAGGGCCGCAAGGTCGCGGAGTCGGTCTACGCGATGGTCGTCCCAGGTTCAGTACAGGTCAAGAAGCAAGCCGAGGAGGAAGGACTCGACAAGATCTTCACCGAGGCCGGCTTCGATTGGCGTGGCGCAGGTTGCTCGATGTGCTTAGGCATGAACCCCGACACGCTTCAACCCGAGGAGCGTTGCGCGTCAACCTCAAATCGCAACTTCGAAGGTCGCCAAGGCCGCGGCGGCAGGACGCATCTCGTTAGCCCGCAGATGGCCGCAGCCGCCGCGATCGAGGGCCGTTTCGTTGACATCCGAAGCTGGGGAGAGGGCTAACGATGGACCCGATCAACGTAATTGACGGCAAGGTCTCGTTCCTTGACCGCGACGATGTCGATACCGACCAGATCATCCCGAAGCAGTTCCTCAAGCGGATTGAGCGCACCGGATTTGGCGAGTTCCTCTTCCACGATTGGAAGCAGGAGGAGGGCTGGGAGCTGCACCCGAACCCGATCCTCGTTGCCGGCCGCAACTTCGGCTGTGGTTCATCGCGCGAGCACGCTCCTTGGGCGCTCGAGGATTACGGCTTTCAAGCGATCATCGCGCCCTCTTTCGCCGACATCTTCTTCTCCAATTCGACCAAGGTTGGGCTACTCCCAGTCGCGCTTAGCCCAGAAGAATGCAAGGCGATCGCTGAGGCTGGATCGGCGCGGATTGACCTTGAAGCTCAAGAGGTCAGCTATGGAGACGGGCAGGTAGCCTCGTTCGAGATCGACCCCGAGATAAAGCGCCGCTTGCTCGATGGGCTTGACGACATCGCGCTGACGATGTTCGAGACCGAGCTAATTGACGCTTACGAGTCGACAATGGAACGCCACGGCCCCGTTACGACGGCGCTATGAGCGGCGCAGCACAGGTCGCGCTGCTGCCTGGGGACGGGATCGGTCCAGAGGTGATCGCGTCCACCGTTGAGGTTTGCGAAGCGCTCTGCCCGGGTGCGTACGAATTCGAGCCGCTGATCTTTGGTGGCGCCTCGATCGACGCCAACGGCGTCGCGATGACCGACGAAACGCTGGCAGCTTGCGGCGCAGCAGATGCCGTGCTGCTCGGCGCCGTCGGCGGCCCGAAGTGGGACACCACCGACCCAGACGCGCCTCGCCCCGAGCAAGGCCTGCTCGGGTTGCGCAAGGGGCTTGGGCTCTACGCCAACCTTCGCCCAGTGAAGACGATTGAGGCCCTCGTTGACGCGAGTCCGTTGCGCGAGGAACGAATCTCGGGAACCGATCTGCTGGTTGTCCGTGAACTGACCGGCGGAATCTACTTCGGCGAGAAGAAGCGCACCGC
>JBIHZY010000206.1:0-2655 GCA_044240185.1 Solirubrobacteraceae bacterium | reverse complement strand
ATCCAAGCAATTGTCGAGGCGACAACGCTCGACGAGATCGAACAGGCGGGGCGCGAGATTGCCGCGTACCTCTGAGCGCGCAGTGGGGTAACTAGAGACCGATGGCCAAACGATCAGCTTCAACCTTTAGGGGTTCCACGCCGCGCCGCGCGACGGTCGTCGGTGCCGGTTCGTTCGGCACGGCAGTGGCGCTGTTACTGGTCCGCGCCGGTGTGCGTACAACGCTGCAGGCGCGCACCGCAGCGCAGGCCGCTGAGCTGGGCCGTGACGGCGAGAACCGCGCCTACCTGCCGGGCGTTCCGCTGGCGCGAGAGCTGAGGATTGAAACCTCGGATGATTCGTTGGAGCGGGCCGATCTTGTCCTGCTTGCAATTCCCTCAAGCGCGATCTCCGCTGTAATCGCCGAGCTGGGGCAGCGCGGGCTTGGCCCACGGACGCCGATCGTCTCGCTGGCGAAAGGGCTCGTCGCGCCAACCGGAGCGGTCACAACATCAATCAGCAGCGCTCTCTACGGCGCCGAGCGCGTGGCCGTAATCGGCGGGCCCGCGCACGCCGACGAGCTGGTTCACGACGGCGGTGCGTTAGTCGCCGCGTCGAGCGACGAGCAGCTGGCCGGAATGCTCGCCCACCTCTTCACGCGCGGCGGCGTTATCTGCGAAATCTCGAATGACCCGCTCGGCGTCGAATACGCCGGAGCGGCGAAGAACGCTGCGGCGCTCGCTTCCGGTGCGACCGAGGCGCAAGGGCTAAACGCCGCTGGCGCCGCGGCAGGCCACATCTTCCAAGAGATCTGGCGCCTTGCGGAGAGCCAAGGCGCTAGGCCGGAATCGATGATCGGCCTGGCCGGCACGGGCGACCTCGTCGCGACCGCGTTGGCCCCCGGCAGCCGCAACCGCCGCGCCGGTGAGCTGCTCGGCTCAGGCGTCCCCGCCGCTGAGATCCCAGAGCGGATCGGCCAAGCCGTCGAAGCGCTGGAGTCGGTGCCGATGCTGGCCAAGGCGCTGGCCGACGCGGGGATAGATGCCCCGGTAACGAGCGGGCTTAGCGCGCTGATATCAGGCCAGCTCAGTGTTGACAGCTGGACTGGGCTCGTTCGCACCTCGGTGCCGCCGCCGGCGCTCTGGCGCCGGCGCGTACGACCCGGCTTCTGGGCGCGCCTTCGTGCTCGCCTGAGCCCTCAGCGTTAGCTCGAGCGGCTAGCGCTCAGCCGCCGCGAAGCGTCGTCAAGATCGCTTCGTAAACGCCGGCGCCGTGGGCCTCTTCGGCGACGCGCGCATTGGCGTGCCCAGCCATCGCTTCAAGTAGCTGCGGGTCGCGTTCCAAGGCGTTGGCGACAAACCAGAAGCTGCCTACCGTCGTCGCGACGCGGAGGTCCTCACGCGAGTCACCGATCGCAACGCACTCTTCCGGCTTGTAGCCGCGCATCCGCTGGTGGGCGGCGACGGCGTGCGCCTTTGAAACGCCACGCGGGCGCAGGTGGTAGGCGTGAACCTCGGAGAGTTCGGCAAGTGCTGGTGAGCGGCGGTGAACGGCGCCGTTGTCGGTCATCTCAAGCTCCTCGTGGCCGTTGTCGGCGAGGAATTGGTCGGCGGCGTTGGTATCGATCAGTCCGCGCAGGAGGTGCGAAACTTCGCGCTCCGTGTGCCAGGGGTCGTGGACCTCAAGGCAGCCGGAATACTCCTCGAGCAGCAGCGCCGGGGCACCGCTGTCGGCGATCTGCTGATGGATCGTGCGCTCATCGGGCTGCCAAGTGCCGGTTAGCCAGTAGGTCTCGCCTTCCATCACAACGCCGGCGCCGGTCTCGAAGATGCAGCAGCCTTGACCGAAGAGGCGAGCGTCCTCGATAGCCGTTGAACGGCGGCGGCCGGACATCACGACGACCTCAATCTCAGCGCGCAGGCAAGCTTCGATCGCCTTCGCTCCGAGCGGCGCTACCTCACCGTCCGGGCCAGCGAAAAGGCCGCCGCCAGGGCCGAGCAAGGTGCCATCCATGTCAACGTATGCGCAGCGCACCTGATCGAGGGTAGCCATCGCGCATACCATCACCAGCGTGAGCACGATCCGCACTACCGAGCCTTGGAGCGCGATGCTGGACGCAGGCCGCGCCGATGGCCGCCTGGTGCGTGAAGCATTCGAAGCTTCGCGCGCCGCAAAGACCACGCCAATCCCCGGCGATCTGCAGCCCAAGCTGCTCGCCGGATTGGAAACGGCCGGGATTGAGCAGCTCTATAGCCATCAGCTAGAAGCGCTCGAAGCGTCCTGGCAGGGAACGACGATCGTCACGACCGGAACGGCCTCCGGTAAGTCGCTCTGCTTCCAGCTGCCAACGCTTGAGGTGCTCTGCGGCGACGCTCATGCTCGAGCTCTCTACCTCTACCCGACGAAGGCCTTAGCGCAGGACCAAGCCCGCTCAATCGCGCGCTTCGGACTAACCGACGAGGTGCGCCCGGCGATCTATGACGGCGACACGCCGCGCGAGCAACGCTCGGCGATCCGCAAGCGCTCAAATTTGATTCTCACCAACCCCGACATGCTCCACGTGGGAATCCTCCCCAACCATCAGGCCTGGGGCGACTTCTTCGCCAACCTCGCCGTCGTCGTAATCGACGAAGCCCACGTCTACCGCGGCGTCTTCGGCTCGCACGTCGCAAACGT
>JBIHZY010000058.1:0-9432 GCA_044240185.1 Solirubrobacteraceae bacterium | reverse complement strand
CTGCCGCCCGGCCCTAAGCAGCCACGCTACGCGCAGGCTTTGCAGTGGGTAATGCGGCCGCAGGAGTTCGTCGTTCGCCAACGCGAGCGCTTTGGCGACGTCTTCACGCTGGAGTTCATCGACGGCCAGCCGCTCGTAGTGCTCAGCGACCCGGAAGACGTCCGCACAGTCTTCACCGGCTCGGCCGAAGTGATGCACGCTGGCGAAGCGAACAAGCTGCTCGCGCCGGTCCTCGGGTCGCGTTCGATTCTGCTGCTCGACGAAGCCGAACACCTGCGCCATCGGCGGCTCTTGCTGCCGCCATTTCATGGCGAGCGGATGCTGCGCTACGAGCAGATCATGGCCGAGGCCGCGCGCCGCGAGCTGGCGACTTGGCAAGAGGGCGAGACGATCGAGATGCTTCCGCGGATGCAAGCGATCACGCTCGAGGTGATCATGCGCGCCGTATTTGGCATTGAAGACGGGCTCGAAATGGAGCGACTGCGCGTGCTGCTGCGGACGATGCTCCAGCAGACAACCGACATGCGCCAGATGGCGCTGAGCCTGATCCTTGGCCCAGACTCGGAGCGGCTCCAGCAGCGCCTTGACGAGGTTCTCACTCCTGTCGACGAAGAGCTCTACCGCGTGATCGCTGAGCACCGTCGCGCGCCTGACCTTGAAGAGCGCGAGGACATCCTTTCGATGTTGCTGCTGGCGCGCGACGAAGACGGTCGGCCGCTAAGCGATGAGGAGCTGCGCGATGAACTTATGACGCTGCTGCTGGCTGGCCATGAAACGACTGCCAGTTCGCTCTCGTGGGCCTTCGAGCAACTCACGCAAAAGCCGCAGACGCTGGAGCGGCTGACCGAGGAGCTGCGCGAAGGCGACGACGAGGCCTACGTCGACGCTGTGATTCAGGAAACGATGCGGCTGCGGCCAGTGCTCCCGATCGTGATCCGCGTGCTGAAAGAACCGATCACCATTGGTCAGGGCCGCTTCCGGCTGCCGGCAGGGACGCGCGTCGCGCCGGCGATCATCCTCGTCCACCTTCGCGATGACATCTACCCCGACCCGTACGAGTTCCGCCCCGAGCGCTTCATCGAAACGGCTCCCGGCACCTACACCTGGATTCCGTTCGGCGGCGGCATGCGCCGATGCGTCGGCTCGGCATTCGCTCTGTTTGAAATGCGCGCCGTCCTGCGCGCCGTCCTGACCAACTTCGAGATTGAGGCCGTCGGTGGGCCTGAGCGAATCGCGCGCCGCTCGCTGACGATCGTGCCCGACCACGGTGGCCGCGTGCGGCTCGTCAGGCGCCTTGAAGCTGGCGGCCGCGACGGTGCAGAGCAAGGCGCGCTCGCGCTCTGATGGGGGTCGGAGAACCGCCCGAGCGCACCGACCCCGGCGCGCCGCGAATCTTTCAGTCCGGCCAGCCGGACGGTGTGCCGCCACTCGAGCTGACCGGTGAGCGAACGCTCCCCGACGTTCCCGAAGAGAATTACTGGTATCGCCGCCATTCGGTCGTCTACGAATGGATCGGCGCGCGCGTTGGCGGCCTAGGGGTCGTTGATCTTGCCTGCGGCGAGGGCTACGGCAGCGCCGTGCTTGCTCGCAGCGCAGCCGACGTCGTCGGCGTTGATGCCAACCCCGACGCCCACGCCCACGCCGAGGCCCGCTATGCGCGGCCCGGGCTCAGCTTTGAGCGGACGCTGATCGACAGCTACGAGCAGCCGCGCGACGCCGTCGTCTTCCTGCAGACAATCGAGCACGTGACTAATCCGGGCGAGATCCTCGACCACTGCCGCGGGTTGGTCGAGCAGAGTGCGAATCCTGCCGTCTACATCTCGACCCCAAACGTGCTGACGCTCGCGCCGGAGGGCGCCGATCGCTCAGGTAATCCGTGGCACGTCCACGAGTACCGCCCGGACGAGTTTCGCGCGCTCTGCGCAGGCCACTTCGGCGAGCTTGAGATCTTTGGCCTTCATCACGCCCGCGCGCTGCGCGTCCACCAGGTCGCGATCGAGCGCTTCGGATGGGATTCGATCCACCAGCGGCTGAAGCTGACGAAACCGTTCTATGACCGCTTCGTGCCCTCGATCTCAGAGAGCGACTTTGCGCTTGTCAGCGAGCGCGAACGCTCGCTCGACGGTGCGCTCGATCTGCTCGCAGTTATGAGGCCGTAAGGATGACGCAGCCGGGCCGCGTTGCGATCGTGCTCCACACGCACATGCCTTACGTCGAGGGCTTCGGCACCTGGCCGTTCGGCGAGGAGTGGCTCTGGGAGGCGATCGCCACCTCCTATCTGCCGGTCGCTGAGCTGCTCGACGCCGGCGCACCGCTGACGCTTTCGCTCACGCCGGTGCTCTGCGATCAGCTCGAAGCTCCCGGAGCGATGGAGCGCTGCGCCGCATTTTTGCGCGAGCTGCGGCCGCAGTCGCACCGGCTTGATGCTGAGGGCTGCCTCGAAGGTGGCCGCGCCGATCTGGCCGCGGAACTCGAGCGGGCGGCCGGGCAGTACAGCGACGCGCTCGCTTCGCTCGAGGCCTGTGAGGGCGACCTGCTCGGTCGGCTCGCTCCGCACGCCGCTTGGACGAGCAGCGCGACGCACGCCATCCTGCCGCTGCTAGCGAGCCAGTCGGGGGTCCGTTTCCAAGTCGAAAACGGTGTCCAGAGTCACCGTCAGCGATTCGCACGCGAGTGGCGCGGCGGCTTCTGGATCCCTGAGTGTGCGCACGAGCCTTGGATCGACCGCTTGCTCGAGGAGGCCGGAGTTCACGCCGCCTGCGTCGAACTGACGGAACACTTCGGCGCCGGCGACCCGCGCCAGCTGAGGCCGCTGCGCAGCGCCGACGGGCCGCTGCTGGTGCCGATCGATCGCGCCCTAATTGATCTCGTCTGGGGCTCCGGCGGCTACCCGGCCGGCGGCGCTTACCGCGACAACCACCAGCGCACGACTTACGACCATCGTCCGTGGGCCAACGACGGCGAGGTTTACGACTTTGCGCGAGCCGAACAGCAGGCCAAGGACGATGCCGACGACTTTGCTGAGCGCTGCGCCGAGCGCGTGGCTGGCGGAGGGCTTTGCACACTGGCCTTCGACACCGAGCTTTTCGGCCTCTGGTGGCACGAGGGCCCGACCTTCCTTGCCGCCTTCGTAGAAGCCTGCCAGCAGCGCGGCGTTGAACTCACCCCACTCGACGACGCGCTCGAGCAAGTCGAAGCCGATCCTTGGCCGATCGGCCTCGACCGCGCGACGAGCTGGGGCAAAGCTAATTCGCTGCGCACCTGGTCGTCTCCGAAGGTCGCCGCGATCACCGGCCGAGCGCGCGATGCTGAGCTGCGCGCGCTTGCCGCAGGCCCGAGCCTCGCGCCGCGCGCGGCACGCGAACTGTTGGCGCTGCAGGCCAGCGACTGGGCCTTCCTCGAGACAGACGACCTCGCCGGCCCTTACCCACTGGAGCGCTTCGGCGGCCACCTCGCAAACTTCAACGCTGAGCTGTCCTCGGTACCCTTGGGTGAGGCTGCACTGCGCAATCTCGCGCCAACGCTGAGCCTCGCACCGCTGCTTGAGCCATGACCCGCGTTCTGATTCTTTCCTGGGAGTACCCGCCCGTCGTCGAGGGCGGCTTGGCGCGCCATGTGCGCAAGCTCGCTGAGCAGCTCGTAGTGCAGGGCGTTGAGGTTCACGTCCTCACGCGCGGGGATGGAGAACTCCTCGCTGAGGAGGAGGTTGCCGGCGTAACCGTTCACCGCGTGCCTGAACCGGGCCGCCCTGGCGACCTCGGCGAATTTGTCACTTGGATCGAGCACATGAACGCCGACATGTTGGCGGCCGGCGTCGAGCTTGGCGACCGCTACGACTTTGACATCGTCCATGGCCACGACTGGCTTGTCTTCGTAGCCGGAGACCACCTCGCCAACCGCTTCCGCTGCCCGCTGATCGTGACGATCCACGCGACCGAGTACGGCCGCCACCAAGGCTGGGTCGACAAGCACCCGCAGAGCTGGATCCACGGCGTGGAACGGACAATGGCGGCGCGCGCCGACCGGCTGATCACCTGCTCCTATTACATGCGCGGCCACGTCGCCGACATCTTCGAGCTCGATGAAGCGAGCGTTGACGTGATCGCCAACGGAATCGACCCGCTCGACCTGCAGCCGGTTGATGACCTCGAAACCTTGCGCGCCAAGTTCGCCGCGCCCGATGAGCAGCTCGTGATCCTCGTTGGCCGCCTCGTATACGAGAAGGGCTTCCAGCTAGCGCTTGAGGCGCTGCCGCCGATCATCGAACGGGTCGGCAAGGTTCGCTTCCTCGTCGCTGGCTCCGGAACCCACGAAGCGGAGCTGAAGCAGCAGGCGCAGGAGCTGGGCCTCAGCGAGTACGGAACTTTTCTTGGCTGGATCGGCGACGACGTGCTCCATTCGCTCTACCGGATCGCCGACCTTTGTGTGATCCCAAGCCTTTACGAACCGTTCGGCCTTGTCGCGCTTGAAGCGATGGCTAGCGGCTGCCCTTGCATCGTCGCCGACACCGGCGGGCTGCGCGAGGTCGTTCCAGGCGGCGACCGCGTTGGGCTGCGCTTCAACGGCGGCGACGCCGACCATCTCGGCGTAATGATTGAGCGGATGCTGACCGACGCCGAGCTGCGCGAGCGCCTGATCGCCGAGGCCTCGGAGCACGTGCTTGGCTTCGACTGGGTTGACGTGGCGCGCGAAACGAGCGAGCTCTACGACGCGGCGCTGGTCACCTCGCGCAGCAAGGCCTAGCGCCAGCGAAGAGTTTCAGGCTCTTCGCGGACCCGCAACACGCGGGCCGGCGAGCCGCCAACGACGGCGTTCTGTTCAACGTCGCGCGTAACAACGGCGAGGCTGCCAACGATTGAGTTGTCGCCGACCGTGACGCCGCGCAGTAGGCAGGCGCCGTAACCGATCCAAACATTGCTGCCGACGCGAACGTCACGTTTGTAAATCCCTTGGTCGCGAATTGGCCGTTCGACATCATTGGTTGTGTGGTCAAAGTCGATCAGCATCACGCGGTCGGCGAGGATGCATTCGCTGCCGATTGAAACGTGCTGGAAAGCGGAGATCGTGCACTCTTGGCCGAGCACCGTGCGGTCGCCGATGCTGACGACTCCCTCATGCGCGCGAATCTTGCAGCCGTCGCCAATCCAAGACCAGCGGCCCAGTTCGACTACCGCCTCGCGGCCAATCTCAAAGGTCACGTTCGGGCAGACGAAGAACAGCCCGTCACCGCGCAGGCGCCCGCGCCAGCGCAGCTTCAGCCAAGCCCAGCGAGCAACCAGCCTCGCGTACTTGAAGTTGAGCATTCCGTTCGCCGCCGCGAAGCGCAGAAAGGCGATCGGCCCGCCGCGCAGCGGGGCGGGCGCGGGGCGAGGCTGTGGCTGATCCTGCTGGCTTGCCGGATCGCTCGCTGGAGCGGCTGTTTCCATTGCCCGGCAAGCCTAGCCGGGGGGGTTCGCCGATCGCCCAACCACCGGCCCGCCCGCTAACCTCGAAGGCCGTGACTCCAGCCGCTGCCGACACCCTCGCAGAGCGCCTCCTGGCAGGCGATCAGCGCGCGCTGGCGCGGGCGATAACGCTCGTTGAGTCCGACGATCCGCGCGGCTGGGAGCTAGTGCGCGAGGTCTATCCACACACCGGTAAGGCCGCGATCGTCGGATGCACAGGTGCTCCCGGAGCAGGCAAGTCAACACTGATCAGCTCGTTGACGGCGCTGCGGCGCGAGCAGGGTCGCAGCGTCGGCGTGCTCTCGATCGATCCATCCTCGCCCTTCACGCAAGGCGCGCTGCTCGGCGATCGCATCCGTCTGACCGATCACTTCCTTGATCAAGGCGTCTTTATCCGCTCGATGGCCAACCGTGGCGCGCTTGGCGGGCTCAGCGAAGCGGCGCTCCAGACGGCGCTGCTGATGGATGCCGCTGGCCGCCAGGACATCTTCCTTGAGACCGTCGGCGTAGGCCAGGCTGAGGTCGACATCATCGACCACGCCGACACGATCGTGCTCGTCCTGATGCCCGGCTCTGGCGACTCAATCCAGGCGCTGAAGGCTGGCGTGATGGAGATTCCCGACATCATCGTCGTCAACAAGTGCGACCACCCGATGACGGAGACGATGGTGCGCGAAATTCGCGGCGTCTTGAGCCTTGCCCCATCTGACGGGAGGCCGACGCCGATCGTTAAGACCGAGGCGCTCCGCGGCGACGGCGTTGCCGAGTTGGCCGAGGAATTAGACGCTCACCGCGCCTTCATAGAGGGAGAAGGAACACTGGCCGAGCGCCGCCGCCGCAACCTGCGCAGCGAAGTGATCTCGATCTGTACCCATCGGATGCGCCGCGATCTCGAGAAACGCGTTGACGGCGACGAAAGCTTCAGCAAACTCTTCGACGCCGTTGTCGAACGCAAGCTTGATCCAGCTAGCGCGGCGAGCGAGATTCTCGAGCAGCTCGGCGACTAGCTCGGGGCCGCGGAGTTAGCCGCCGAAGACGCTCCACGGCAGCGGCCCGCTGAGCGGCGCCAACCCGGCCGCGGCCGAAATGCGCGCGGCGATCAGCAGCCAGAGCGTTAGTGCGATCCCGACGGCTGCCAGCGCGACGCCGAGCTTCGGGTAGCGGCGCATTCCCCACGAGCTGAGCGCTGCGGCGGTCGGCAGCGCGACGATTAGCGGTTCCCCGGGGGAGAGGCCGCTGAGGTTCGGCAGGAAGAAGACGGCAGCGATCACTGCGGCGGCGCAGATCGCAGCCATCAGCCCCGCCGCCACCTCGACGTCGGCCGCTTCGGGCAGTGCCCGCGCCAGCCGTGCGCGGCGTGAGCGCCAGGCCATCGCGATTGAAACGAAGACCATTGTCAGCAGCGGCACGGTCAGCAGCAAGCCAAGCTGGGGCGCGAAGAAGAGCTCGGCCAGTCGCGGCAGGCGGTCGATGTAATCGCCAACGTTGGCCGCTCCGGTCGGCGGATCTGAGATAGCCGAAGCAGCCATCGGCGTCAGGCCGCCAAAGAGTCGAGCGTTGATTGATACGTAGAAGACGGCCGAAAGCAGCACCAGCTCAATTGCGATCAGCCCGATCCAGCCGCGCGAGCGCCGCCGCAGCCAGCGGAAGAGCGCGGCTGCGATCACGATCCCGGGGAGGATTCCAGCCAGCCCAACCCACGGCAGCAGTGCCACCAGCGTCCCGGCCCCAAGCGACGGGCGAGTACCGGGTGATTCACGCACGCGGAGCGCTAGCAGCGCCGCTGCGGCAACGATCGCGGCGCAGGTCGCGGCCGGCCGAATCGCTGTTGCCGCGATCACGACAGGCGGGCTGCAGCCGACCGCGATAGCGGCGCCGCTAGCCCACGGGTCGGGCACCAATCTGCGTCCCAGCGCTGCCGCCGCGACCATTCCAAGCGCCGTGATCAGTGCCAGTAGCGCCTGTACTAGGGCTGTGCCACCAAGCGCGTAGGCCGGCGCCAGTAGCGCCGGGAAGAGGAAGCCGTGCGGCTCAATCAGTCTGCCGTTGATGAGCACGCCGGAGGGCTGCACGGGCGAGCCACCAAAGGCTCTCCAGTCAGCGTTTTGGTACTGGTTCGTCAGCTCAAAGTTGCCGTCATCTATCAGCGAGGTTGTCGTCAGCAGAATCCGCGTCTCGGCCGGAGCAAACTGCGCCTGCGGCGTTGCCGGTAATCCGATCCCCGCGAGGTAGACGGCGAAGCAGATCACGAATACGAGGAGGCCGGATCGGCCGCTGCCACGCGCCGCCGCGCGGGCGATTCGGCCGGGCTCGAACTCTGCGACTGGGGTGGCGGCTTCGCTCACAGCTGCCGATTCTCGCCGATTAGCTCGTCAGTGCGCGGGCGATCACCATCTGCTGAATCTCGTCGGTGCCCTCGCCGATCGTCAGCACCTTGGCGTCGCGGTAGAAGCGGCAGACGGGGTACTCCTCGATGTAGCCGTAGCCGCCGTGGATCTGAACCGCTTCCTCAGCGCAGCGCACTGCCAAGCGGCCCGTCTTCAGCTTCGCCTGCGCTGCCGTCAGGCTGAAGTTCATTCCCTCGTCCTTCTCCCAGGCCGCCTTGTAGGTCAGCAGCCGTGCGGCCTCAATCTCGGTCGCCATGTCGGCGAGCTTGGCCCCGATCGTCTGGAACTGGCCGATCGGCTGCCCAAAGGCCTGCCGCTGCGCTGAATATTTGATCGCCTCGTCAAGCGCTCCCTGCGCCAGCCCAACACCCATTGCGGCAACGCCGATCCGGCCCGAGTCGAGCACCTTGAGGAACTGACGCAGCCCAGCGCCGCGCGGCCCGAGCAGGTTCGCTTCCGGCACGCGGCAATCGTTGAAGGTCAGCGGGCGCGTGTCGGAGGCGTTCCAACCCATCTTGCGGTAGGGCTCGCCCTGCTCGTAGCCGGCCGTGCCGTTCTCGATGATGATGTTCGAAATCTCTGGCCGCCCATCGGCCTCGCCGGTGATCGCCGTGATCGCAACGTGGCCTGAGATCTCCGTCCCGGCGTTGGTGATGAACTGCTTTGAGCCGTTGATCACCCATTCGCCGTCTTCGAGCACGGCGCGCGTGCGCAGCGCACCGGCATCAGAGCCAGCGTCAGGTTCGGTCAGTCCGAAGGCGCCGAGCTTGGCTCCAGAGCAGAGCTCCGGCAGCAGTCGCTCTTTCTGCTCGTCGCTACCGAATAGCTCGATCGGCTGGATCCCTAGTGAGGAGTGAGCGCAGAGCGTAATTGCGACCGATGAATCGACCCGCGCCAGCTCCTCAACGCAGATCGCGTAGGCCAGCGTGTCTGAGCCGCCGCCGCCGTACTGCTCGGGGAAGGCGATGCCCATCCAGCCGAGCTCGCCGATCTGCCTGACGATCTCGTAGGGGAAGGCCTTCGTTCGGTCGAGCTCCTCGGCAACCGGTGCGATCTCGCGCTCAGCGAAGTCGCGGACCGTCTGGCGCAGCAGTTGGTGGTCGTCGGAAAGGGCGAAATCCATGCCGCCACCCTACGGCTAAACAGCGGCGAGTTGTCGTGGGCGTCGTTCCCCGACTACTATTGCCCGCCCACGACCGTCCGCCGACCAGGAGCCACAATGCCTACGACCGTAATTCTTGGAACTGCCCGCACTCCCGTTGGAAAGATGGGCGGCGCTCTGGCCTCGATGCCGGCCACCGAGCTCGGTGGCATCGCGATCGCCGCTGCGCTTGAGCGCTCAGGCGTCGCGCCGGAGCAGGTTGACCACGTCGTCATGGGTCAAGTGATTCAGGCTGGGCAGGGGCAGATTCCTTCGCGCCAGGCTCAGATCGCCGGTGGCATTCCCAAGGAGGTCTCATCCGAGACCGTCAACAAGGTCTGTGCATCAGGTATCCGCGCGCTCGTGATTCTGGATCAGGGAATCCGCGCAGGCGACGTTGAGGTTGGCGTTGCTGGCGGAATGGAATCGATGTCGAACGCTCCCTACCTGCTCCCCGGCG
>JBIHZY010000057.1:0-9528 GCA_044240185.1 Solirubrobacteraceae bacterium | reverse complement strand
TTCGGCGGCTGGGCAGCCGACGCCGACGAGTCGCAGCTAGCGTTCGCGTCATCGATCGCCAAGGCGGCAGCGTCGGAGGCCGCTCTCTCGGTCACGGCCTCGTCAATTCAGGTCCACGGTGGGATTGGCTTCACATGGGAGGCCGACGTGCACTGGTTCTTCAAGCGGGCACAGCTTGACGCCGCAATGCTTGGCGGTACAGGCAAGCAGCGCGCCCGCGTGACGCAGCTAACCGCCGCTGCACTGGCAACAGCTGGCGGAGTCTGATGCAGTTCGAGGCGAGCCCCGAGGGCAAGGAGCTTCAGGAGAAGCTGCTGGCCTTTATGGACGAGCGCGTCTACCCGGCGGAGCCCGTATTTGAGCAGCAGATGGCGGAGGCCGGCAACCCTGAGCACCACCCGCAGATCATCGAAGATCTAAAGGTCGAGGCCCGGGCGCGCGGCCTTTGGAATCTCTTCCTGCCACACAAGACGGAGTGGACTGAGGGTCTCTCGAACCTCGATTACGCGCCGCTGGCAGAGATCTCTGGCCGTTCGATCGCGCTAGCGCCGGAGGCGATGAACTGCTCAGCGCCGGACACCGGCAACATGGAGCTGCTGACTGAGTTCGGTACGCCGGAGCAGCAGCAGGAGTGGCTGCGGCCGCTGCTCGAGGGTGAGATTCGCTCCTGCTTCTCGATGACCGAGCCCGACGTCGCATCCTCTGATGCGACCAATGTTGAGACGTCAATTGTGCGTGACGGCGATCAGTATGTGATCAATGGCCGCAAGTGGTGGAGCTCGGGAGCTGGCCGCGAGCAGTGCAAGTTCTCAATTGTGATGGGGAAGACCGACCCAGAGGCTCGCGCTCACGCGCAGCAGAGCATGGTGATCGTGCCGCTCGATACGCCGGGAATCACTCACGTGCGCAACCTCAGCGTTTTTGGCTACCTCGACCGCGAAACCCACGCTGAGCTGCTGTTCGAGGACGTCCGCGTTCCAACTTCGAACGTTCTTGGGCCTGAGGGCGGCGGTTTTATGATGGCGCAGGCGCGGCTTGGGCCGGGCCGGATCCATCACTGCATGCGCCTGATTGGAATGGCCGAGCGGGCACTCGAGATGGGCTGCCGTCGTGCTCTCTCGCGCGAAGCATTCCGCAAGACAATCGCCGAGCAGGGCGTTGTTCAGGATTGGATCGCCGAGAGCCGGATTGCGATCGATCAAGCACGACTGCTGACGATGGATGCTGCTTGGCAGATGGACAAGGCTGGCAACAAGGCCGCGCGTAACGCGATCTCCTCAATCAAGGTCGTCGTGCCAAGGATGACCTGCGAGGTGATCGACCGTGTGATTCAGATTCACGGCGGCGCCGGCGTCAGCGATGACTTCCCGCTGGCCGCGATGTATGCCGGTGCACGCACGCTGAGGATTGCCGACGGGCCCGATGAGGTCCACAAGATGGTCATCGCTCGGCGCGAGCTGAGCCGCTACGCCGAGTAGAAGCTAAGCGAGGCGACGGTCGAGCACGGCGCTCGTCAACTTCGCAAATACGACCCCCGAGACGACGCCGGCGGCAACATCGCCGGGGAAGTGAACCCCGGTGTGTACGCGCGAGTAGGCGACTAGGGCGGCCGGCAGAAAGAGCGTTGCGCCGGCCGCTGGCATTACGTGGCCGACGCCAGCGGCGAAGGCAAAGGCTGAGGCTGAGTGGCCGGAAGGGAACGAGGTTGAGCTAGGCATCGAAACGTGCCGCGCTTCGATCACTCCCATCGCTACGCGATCGGGGCGGCGACGACGGCTGAGCGGTTTGATTACGGCGTTCACGATCGTTGATGCGGTCGTGATCGAAGCGACTCCGTAGAGCGCTGCGCGGCGTCCGCGCGGGCCGCCAAAGAGCGCCAGCAGGGCGGCGCTGGCGATCCACGGCTTCGAGAGGTTTGCAGCGTCGGAGATCAGCGCCAGCGGGCCGTCGAGCGATGGCGTCGAGCTGGCGGCGATCGATGCGTAGAGCGACGCGTCGGCGCTGTGAGCCGCAGCCAGCAGGCCGCTCGCTGCTTCGGGATTTGCGTTCTCTTCAAACACGGAGAGCGATCTTAGGGGCCGTAGGCCGTAGGATCTGCGCTGTGCCGACCACTGAAGCCACAGTTGTCCTACTGCGCCACGGTGAAACCGAGTGGTCGCTTAACGGTCGCCACACCGGCCTCAGTGACATTGAGCTGACAGAGAATGGCCGCAACGAGGCGCGGGAAGCTGGCAAGAGGCTTGCTGGGATGGAGTTCGATCACGTCCTCACGAGTCCGCTGAAGCGTGCCCGCGACACCTGCGAGTTGGCCGGCTATGGCGCTGGCGCGCAGACCACCGACGAGCTAACCGAGTGGAACTACGGCGAGTACGAAGGAATTACAACGGTTGAGATCCAGCAGACTCGGCCCGACTGGTGGCTCTTCTCCGACGGTTGCCCGGGCGGCGAGAGCGCGGCCGATGTTGGAGCGCGCGTTGATCCGCTGATCAAGCGCGCCAGCGAAGCAGGCGGTAGCTGGCTCTTCGTCGCTCACGGTCACGTGCTGCGCGTAGTCGGCGCCCGCTGGGCGGGGCTGGCGGCGCACGAGGCCTCGGCTCTGCTGCTCGGCACGGCGGCGATCTGCGTGCTCGGCCACGAGCACGGTCGTCCGGCGCTGAAGCACTGGAACGACACCGGCTCACTCTCCTGACCCTGACTCACGCCGACGAGCCCAAAGGGCAATGAAAGCCACAATCACAGAGCTGCTTGCTTGCCCTTCTCGTTGATCGCTTTGTTGTTGCTCCTGCAGGGTCTTAGCGTCGTCTTGTAAGCGATACCGTTAGACCCGATGTCACAGACCGAGCGCCCGCCAAACCTGATCCTGCTGATCACCGACCAGCAGCGCGCCGTGCAGCACTGGCCCGACGATCAGGAGTGGCTCGACGCGCTGACGCCAAATGACGCGGCGCTGCGCGCAACCGGTGTTGACTTCACGCGTGCCTTCACGGCGACGGCGATGTGCTCGCCGAGCCGGGCTTCATTCCTGACCGGCACCTACCCCTCGCGCCACGGCGTCACACTGACGCTCGTTGAAGGTCAGATCTGGCCGAAGCGGGAGAACGCAAGCGCCTCGATGCCACTCGCGGTTAAGGCTGTTAAGAGCGGCGCAGTCCGTTTCAAGAGAATGTCTAAGAGTCTCGTCCGATCGCTCACGCGGGTCGGTCCAAAGGCCGGCAACGAACCTGAGCTTCCGCCTGGCATCCAGACGCTGGCGACAATGCTTGGTAGCAACGGCTACCACGTTGCGCTTCGCGGCAAGTGGCATCTGACGAAGCCGGTCAACGGCACCAACTGGACCTCCGAGGATGGAGAGCGGATCGAGCGCGACTACGGCTTCGCCGGCTGGGAGCCGCCGGATGCAGGCGGCGACACCTTGCCCGAGACCTTTGGCGGCGGTAAGGGTGGCCCTGCCAACGGCGGCTGGGACAAGGTTTACATGGATCAGGTTGAGCGTTTTCTCGCGCAGGAGAACTTGCCCGAACCGTTCTGCCTAGTCGTCTCGCTTATCAATCCTCACGACGTCCTCGCCTACCCGACAAGCTTTCGCACCGGTGGCTACACGCGCGAAGAGTTCGCCGATCTCGACCTCCCGCTTCCGCCGACGATCGATGAATCGCTCGCCAATAAGCCGGGCGTCCATTCGATGGCGCTGGTCGGTATGGCGGCCTATCTTGGCCCGCTCGTCAACCGTGATGAGCAGCGCGACTACGTCAACTTCTATGCCCACCTCCAGCGCGTAGTGGATCGTCATGTTGGGCGCCTGCTGACGGCGCTCGGTGACGCCGGCGACCCAAGCTCGCTTCGCTCTCGCACCGTTATCGCTCGCACCTCCGACCACGGCGACATGGGGCTCTCGCACGGCGGCGCGCGGCAGAAGATCTTCAACGCCTATGAGGAGACGATCCGCGTTCCGCTCGTCTTCTCCAACCCGGTCTGCTTCCCGAAGCCGTCAAAGACCGACACGCTCGCGTCGCTGATCGACCTCGTTCCGACCTTCCTTGGGATTGCCGGTGCCAAGACCGAAAGTCAGCTTGACGGGCGCGACCTGAGCCCCGTTCTTGCGAGCTTCGCTAAGCCGACCGCGAAACGGCTCGAGAAGTGTGGCGTCGATTTCGGGCCGATCGTTGACAGCGCTTCCGGCGCGAAGGAAGTTCGCGACCACATCCTCTTCACTTACGACGACCATCAGTCCGGCACTGCGATGCAGAACGGCTCCGGCCAACCAAACCGCGTTCGCTGCGTCCGCGACGAGCGCTGGAAGTACGCCGTATATCTCGACCCAGACGCAGTAGAGCCGCCCGAATACGAGCTTTATGACCTGCGCAACGACCCTGATGAGGCCTACAACTTGCTCGACACGCGGACCGGCCGTCCGCGCTCGCCGCGCGCCGTTCGCGAGAAGCCAAGGCTCGCTGCGCTGCTGCGGCAAGCCTGCGAAGAGGCCGGCATGACATCGCCGCCGCTCCCCGCCGCTTAGGCGCTCCAGTCGCTGCGCGACTAACCTGATCGGCGTGAACCCGATCACCGAGAACGCGCCGCTGGCGCCACTGACGACGCTGCGGATCGGCGGCGCTGCGAAAAAGCTTTGGACCGTTGACAGCGAGGACGACTGCGTCGCGGCGATCAAACAGCTCGACCAGGACGGTGAGCCCTTCTTCGTGCTCGGCGGCGGTAGCAACGTCGTAATCGCCGACGAGGGCTTTGATGGCACGGCGCTGCACTTGATCTACGAGGGCGCTGAGCACCAGCAGCGAGATGATGCTTCGTTCGCAATAGACGCCAGCGCAGGCGACGACTGGGCGCTGCTCGTCGATGCTTTAGTTGAGGCTGGGTTAAGCGGCGTTGAGTGCTTGGCCGGAATCCCTGGCTCGGTCGGCGCGACGCCGATTCAGAACGTTGGTGCCTACGGCCAGGAGGTTGCAACGACGATCGAAGCTGTGCGCGTATACAACCGCACTACGCAGCAGGTCGAAGAGTTGAGTGCCGAGCAGTGCGGCTTCGCTTACCGCAGCAGCGCGCTGAAAGGTAACGCCGAGCTAATTGTGCTGGCCGTCCGCTTTCTGCTTCAGCGCTCGACGCTGAGCGCGCCGATCGCCTACCGCGAACTGGCGGAGAAGCTCGGCGTCGAGGTTGGCGCTCGCTCCGAGGCTGAGGCCGCGCGCAGCGCTGTGCTCGAGCTGCGGCGTGCAAAGGGGATGCTGCTCGACGAGCGCGACCATGACACTTGGAGCGCCGGTTCGTTCTTCACCAATCCAATCCTCACGGCGGCCGAGTTTGAGCAGCTCGAGCAGCGTGTCCGAGAGCACTGCGGCGACGAAGCAGCGGCGCCGAGGTTCGATGCCGCTGGAGGCATGGTCAAGAGCTCAGCCGCTTGGCTAATTGAGCAGGCTGGCTTCAGTCGTGGTGAGCAGCGCGGCCAAGTAGCGCTCTCCTCGAAGCACACACTTGCGCTCACGAACCTCGGCGCTGCGAGTGCGGCAGAGCTACTCGCCTTCGCTCACGAGATTGCGGCGCGCGTCGACGAGCTCTTCGCTGTGAAGCTGCTTCCTGAGCCGGCGCTGATCGGGATTGAGTGGTGAGCGGCGCGGCTTAAGTGCGGTCTTCGTTCTCATCACGCGCTGTTACGCGTGCGAGGTTTACCTCTTCGCCGTCCTTCGTCTCTGGGTAGACGACGTAGGCAAGCGGAGCTCCGCCAAACCAAGTCGCGTTCTCGCCGTCGCCGACAAAAACGCCTGCGCGCTCTGTGCCGTCCGGCTGCTGAACCCATACCGCTTCGCCTTCTTTAAAGAGTGCCATCTGCGCATCTTGGCGGATCGCGACCTTTTTGGCGCCGCGCCGTCGGCCGCGCGCACTTCCGTCGGGTGCATCCCTATTGTCTGCGGCCGATGAGCGTCGCCGGCAGCCCAACTTCAGATGCTCGCGCGCAGTCGAGACGGCGCAGCGGGATCGCCGCGATCTGCGTCCTCGCCTTCGGCTGGGCCTTCATAATGCAGTCGCTCGGCTGGGCCCAGACCTCCTACTTCGCCTTCGTCAAAGCGCTCGGCGACGGCAACGCCCAGATCGACAAGTACCACTGGGAGACTCGCGACAAGTCGTGGATTAACGGCCAGTTCTTCTCGGTTAAGGCGCCAGGGCTGCCGCTGCTGGCAACCCCCGCTTACCTAGTGCTGAAGGCAGTTGGCGGGGAGGACCTTTCGCGCACCGCGGCCGATAACGCGCGCGAGAGCGGCGCCAGGCTCTGGACCTACAAGGCACTGAAGATTTCGGCCTATGGCTACAGCACGGTTAGGGCGCGCGAGGTAACCCGGCAGCTTGAGGTGCAGGCGCCGTTGGTTTGGGCGCTGGGCTTGCTGACAAGCGTGCTGCCGGCGCTCGGCCTGCTGCTGCTGATTCGAAAGATTAGCGAGCGGATGCTCCCCGGCTATGGCACTGCGGCAGCGCTCACGCTTGGAATGTCGACGATGGTGATGGTCTTCGCCAGTCAATTCTTCGGCCATATTCTCGCCTCACTCGTAGCGTTTGCTGCCTTCGCGCTCTTGATGCGTGAGCGACGTGGGCCGCCGCGGTTGGCTCTGGTCGGGCTCGCTGGGTTGCTCGCCGGACTGGCAGTGACAATCGAGTACCCACTCGCTCTGGCTGGAATCGTGATCGGGCTCTACGCGATGTTGCGCGGTGATCTGCCAAAGCCCGGATTCGCGCCGAAGCTCTCGCGCGGCGTGGTCTACGCGGCGGGCGTGATCGTTGGTGTGCTGCCGCTCTTCGCTTTCAACCAGTGGGCGTTCGGGTCTCCAGCGACCAACTCCTACAGCAACGCCGTTGACGTACAGGGCTTCACCGGCCACGACACGCTGGGCCTCAACTCAAGCGGTTTCTTTGGGATCGGCATCCCCGACCCACATGCCGCACTCGAGCTGCTACTGGCGCCGCGCGGGATCATCACGATCACTCCGGTCGTGCTTGTTGGCCTCTACGGCGTCTGGATGATGCGCAAAAACGGCAGTCGCGCTGAAGCCAACGCGATCATCGCGATCGCCGCGCTTTTCTTCATCTACGACACGGGTTACTGGCTGCCATTCGGTGGAGGAACGCCGGGGCCGCGCTTCCTGATCCCAACATTGCCGTTTATCGCGCTCGGCTTCGCTGAGGCTTGGCGGCGAATCCCGGCGACGACGCTGGTGCTCTCGGCCTGCGGTTTCGTAGTGATGACGACGGCGCTGGTGACCTATCCGCTGGTTGGCGCCGGCAATCTTTATCAGTGGCAGGAGCGCGCGCTGGACAACACCTTTCAGCACACAATTCTCTCGGCTCTCGGTTTGGGAGACGGCTGGCTGACAATCATTCCTTTGCTGGCGATCTTCGCTGCTGCAATCTGGCTCGGCGCGCGCGCAACTGGGGTGCTGGCGGTGGCGGCCGATACGCGGCTGGCGCTCTGGGCGCTCGGGCTGTGGGCGCTACTCGCACTCGTTCTCTCACGCTTGCTTGGTGAGCGCATCTTCTTCGGTGGTGATCCTGACGCGATCAACCGCGGCGGCCTGCCTATCGCGGTCGTGGTGCTTGCGCTCTTGCTGGCTGGAGCAGCGCTCGTGTTAGCGCGGCGGGCCGAGCGGCTTAGCGCCGATCGGGGGCAAGGCGAGAATCAAGAGCGGCCCGCGCCGCTCGCTGTTGACGCCTGAAAGCGGCAGCAGGCGCTCCGCTGCTGCGGTCAGCTCCATCCCGCCAGGAAGTTGGTCGTTGATCACGATTGTCGCGACCCCGCGCGAGCGCAGGTCATCGAGCGCTTGCACGCTGCTTAGCCCGTCGACGGCGCGCAGCGTGGCGGCGAAGTAGCGCGGCTGGAAGCCGGTGCGGCCATTGAGAAGCTTCGGGAAGCCGTCGGTTGACCAGAGCAGGTAGCGGCGGTTGTCAGCCGCCTCGGCCGGCAGCTCAAGCAGCGGTTGGCGCAGGCCGGCCAGTGAGGCTGGCGCAGCTGGGACTCGTGGATGGGGGTAGACCAAGCCGCTGCCCTCAGTCAGAATGATCAGCGTCAAAAGCGCGCCGCTGGCGGCGGCCAGCATCTGATTCTTTGAGCGCGCCGCGATTGCCGCCGCGATGCGCGCCGCGCCGCCCGCTGCCAGCAGCGCCAGTAGCAGCGATGTGATCGTCTGCAATCTCCCGGGGACGCGAATTCCCTGCCACCCGGGCAGCACTTCAAAGAGCCAGCGGTAGGGGAGCCAGCCGCCGATTCCCTTGGCAGCGAAGCCGAGCGAGAGGATCGCGCAGAGCAGCGCGGCTAAGCCAAGGCCGATTCGCAGCCCCCTCGGGTAGCCGCGCCAGCTCAGGCCGATGATCGCCAGCAAAATGATCGCCAAACCGGGGAAGAGCGTCTTCTCAGCTACAGCGTCCATGCCGGCGCGGACCGGCGCCGTGACCGAGCCCCAGATCATGTTTGTCTCAGGTGCAGCGATGAAGGCTTTCAGCGGTGGCGAGTAGTAGCTGACGAGGTTTGCCGAGCGCTCAGCCTCAGGGTAGGAATCGAGCACGCGCAGGTAAGGGCGAGAGAGAAAGAAGGCGGTCGCCGCCAGCAGCAGGCCGCCGGTGAGCGTCGCAACCACAACCCGCCTCGCGGGAGTGGGCTTTCCGGCTCGCCACCAGAGCACGGCGGCGATCAACGCCAGCAGCGCCAGTAGGTAGACCAGCGGCAGTCCGAGCGAGAAGCCGAGCGAGAGCTGCCAGGCGGCTACAGCCCAGCCGCCGAGGATCAGCCCTGCAGACTGACGCCGGTAGCCGCGCAGCAGCAGCGCGATCGCAATCGGTATGCCGCCGCTCGAGATCACGTGCAGGTGGCCGCCCTGCTCAAGCCGCCAAGGGGCGTAAGCGAATGCCGCGCCCGCGACCAGCGCGGCCCAAGGCGGCGCGCCCAGTTCGCGCGCCAGCAGGTAAGCGCCAAAGAAGCAGAGCGCGAAGGCAAAGAGGAAGAGCAGGTCGTAGCGCGCGACCGCTGCCTGCGGGCCGGAACCGATCATTCCCGCTGGTGCGTAACCAATTAGCGCGTCGGAGAAGGCGAGCGTGTCGTGCAGCGGCCAGAACTGGTTGCTCTGGAAGAAGCTGAGCGGTTGGGTCAGCAGCGCGTGGCCGTCCCAGGCGATCTGCCAAGCCTGCGGCAGCGGGTCGCCAAGGTCGAGCGGGATCTCGCTGCCAAGGTTCAAGATCAGCGGCCAGAATTGAATTGTCGAGACCAGAGCAGCCACCAGCGCGACGAAAAACAGTTCGCGGCCACTGAGCCGAGGGGATCGTTGCCACCAGTCGGCGATCATCGCTTGCCGAGGTTACAGAGAGCAGCCTTCACACAATGGTTAAGCACGATTGAAAAAAACCCAATAGGCTCGGCGCCGATGATCTTTGCCGTTGGAGTTGACCACGCCGGAGCGCCGCTTCATGACGTCGCTACCTCGACGCTAATTGAGCTCGGCCACGAGGTAATCGACCTCGGCCAGTGCGACGACTACCCCG
>JBIHZY010000056.1:0-9590 GCA_044240185.1 Solirubrobacteraceae bacterium | reverse complement strand
CAGTAGCGAAGCGGCGAATTTGCGAGCAAACTTGCACTTCGGCCGATTTTCGGCTTTCGTCGTCATACTTCGCTACTGCGGCTGATCCAAAGCCGCCGTTTCTTAATGTCTTTCTTCGACGACGACCCAACACAAGTCAGCTCTAGCCCACGGCGTCCAGCCGAGCCTCGCCGGCCGGCTACGCCCGCAGGTGATACGCCTCCAGGCGACCGCCAAGCGCTGCGCACACGCCAAGCAATCGCGATCGGCGTCGGCGTGATCTTGCTGCTGATCATCATCTTTGGCGTCAAGGGCTGCCTCAACACCGCCAGCGAGAGCGCACTGAAGGATTACAACCGCAACGTCGCGGCAATCGTCTCCGACTCCGACAACCAAGTAATGGCGCCGTTCTTCAAGCTGCTCAGCGGCGGCACGGCGGGAGCAGCCGCTGGCGACCTTCAGGTTCAGATCAATCAGATCCGTCTTGCCGCTGAGGAAGACGGCAAGCGGGCCAACGAGCTTGACGTGCCGAGCGAGATGCGCGATGCGCAACAGAACCTTGCTCTGACGCTCAACCTGCGCTCGGGTGCGCTGACGAAGATCGCCGAGCTGCTGCCAAAGGCTCAGGGGACCGGTCAGGCCGCTGAGACCGCAACAAACGAGATTGCCGGCCAGATGCAAGCCTTCCTCGCTTCCGACGTCGTCTACTCGCAGCGCACCGCTCCGCTGATCAAGCAGGCCCTCGACGGCGCTGGCATCACAGGCCAGACGATCGAGCAGAGCCAGTCGCTGCCGGGCTACACCTGGCTTGCCCCGAGCACAGTTGCGGCCGCGATCGGCGGCCAGGCCGGCACTGGAACGGCAGATGGAGCAATTGCGCCAGGCCTCCACGGCCACGCAATCACCAGCACGACAGTTGCTGGCACCGAGCTCCAGCCTTCTCCTGCCGCCAACAAGGTGACGGCGACAGCGCCGCTAGCGGTAACAGTCAAGCTCTTGAACGGCGGCGAGAGCGATGAGAAGAACGTCACCGTGACGGTCACGCTTTCGGCGCCTGGCGCCAAGGACGTGACGGCGAAGAAGGTCGTAAACCTGACCGCCGCGGGCTCTGAGACCGATGTCGCGATCGCACTTCCTTCGGTTCCGGCCAGCGGCACCGCTGCAACGCTGACGGTCAAGGTTGATCCCGTTCCGGGCGAGACCGGCACCGACAACAACGAAGCGACCTACACGGTTCTCTTCGCCGGCGGTTGATAGCCCCCCGCGGGTCTATCCTCTGCGCAGCGTGCATTCACTAGACAGCAGCGCGGGATTAATCGCCGTAATCGCCGCCGCAATCGCAGTACTTGCGTTGATAGCGGTGGTCGTCGCCCTCAGCAAGCTGCGTAGCCTGCGCCGCGATCAAACACTCGTCATCGGTGACAGCGAACGCGACATCACGGCCCACGCCGCCGACCTTGAGCGCCAATTCGTCGCCCTGCACGACCATCTGATCGACATTGCAACCCGCCTCGACGGCCGCGTCGGCGCCGCTGAGCAACGCCTCGATGGCGCAATCAGCCACCGCGCCGTAGTCCGCTACGACGCATACAACGAGCTCTCAGGCCACCAGTCGGTCTCAATCGCGTTGCTCGATGCGCACCGCTCGGGCGTGGTCATCTCGTCGATCCAGCATCGCGACCAGACACGCTTCTACGTGCGCCAGGTCGAGCGCGGCAAGGGAACGGTCGAACTTTCGCCAGAGGAGCAGCAGGCAGTCGAAGGCGCGATTGCCGGCGAGCTGCTCGACCTAACTGAGAGCCTCTGATGCGGGTCGGTTATCTCGGCCCCGCGGGGACCTTCAGCGAGCAGGCGATGCAGGAATCGCTTGAGCTGGCAGGGCTCGAGGGCGAAGCTGAGATTGTGCCTTTGACAACCGTTCACGATGTCGTGAGCGCGGTTCAGGGCGGGCTCGTGGACCGCGCGATCGCGCCGATCGAAAACTCGGTCGAGGGCGGCGTCAACGAAGTGATCGACGCGCTTGTGCACGACGCCCCCGATGTCTCAATCATCGCTGAGTATGTGCTCGAGATCAGTCCCTGCTTGATCGCCCGCGAGGGCACCAACCTGAGCGATGTGACAACCGTCTATTCACACCCTCAGCCGCTCGCGCAGTGCGCGTCGTTCCTGCGCCGCGAGCTGCCCGATGCTCAGCTACAGCCGAGCAACTCGACTGCCGCGGCGGTAGAGCAGGTACTTGCCAGCGACCAGCCGTTGGCAGCGCTCGCTAGCCCGGCTGCGGCAAACCAGAGCGGCGCCGTTGTCTTGGCCGAGTCGGTCGCCGATCACGAGTTGCTCGCTACACGCTTCATCTGGCTCTCGCGCGAAGCGAGCGGGACTGAGCGAGATGGCCAGTCGGGAAAGAGCGCGATTATCTTCTCTGGCGCCGGCGACGGTTCGCCGGGCTGGCTACTCGACTGCCTTGGTGAGTTCGCAAGTCGATCGATCAATCTGACGCGGATCGAATCGCGGCCGGCGAGGCTTGAACTCGGCCAGTACATCTTTTTGATCGACATCGATGGCCGCGTCGATCTACCAGGGCCAGCAGCGGACGCTCTTGCCGGCCTAGCGGTTCACTGCCAGCAGCTCCGCGTACTCGGCAGCTACCCGATCTAACACCAGCGCGCCAACCATCGGCGAGCCGTCGGCGGCACGGTTAGACTCGCCAGCAAGCGAGATGAAGACGCTGACCGCATCAGCCCCGACCGAGTTGGCGCCGACGATTGCGCGCCAACGTCCGCTGCGCGATATCGGCCGCGTTCTCGTTCTCAACGCCACCTACGAGCCGATCAACGTCTGCAGCGTGCGCCGCGCCGCAGTACTGCTGCTGAAGGAGAAGGCAGACATGATCGAGCGCAGTGGCAGCGCGCTGCGCTCCGAGCACCGCGTGCTGGAACGCCCGACGGTTATCAAGTTGCGCGTCTACGCCAACGTTCCGCGCGACAGTTCGAAGCGCAAGATCACGCGCCGTGCAGTCTTTGCGAGAGACGGATGGACCTGCCAGTACTGCGGAACGCGCTCCAACCTGACGGTTGATCACGTAATCCCGCGATCGAAGGGTGGGCTCTCGACTTGGGAGAACATCGTCGCCTCCTGTGCCCCTTGCAACCGGCGCAAGGCCGACCGTCTACCGGCCCAGATAAACATGCACCCGCGCAAGACTCCACGCGTCCCCAGCGCACATGTTTTCATCACCGTCGCGGCGCAGAGGATCCCCGCTGCGTGGCGCCAGTGGCTCCCTGCAGAAGTGGCGTAATCGCCGTCCCTAGGTCGTGCTAAGTTGCGCGATACCAGAGAAAGGGGGTGGTCCAAATCGAAAAACCAATGTTTTCCGGGACCCTGGAGGTGACCGGCCGCTAGCGCGGTTGGCTGGACCCGCTAAGCGGAATCCAATCCGGGACACCGTTGGCCGATTCGCCGGAGCTGGTCCCCCCGGCCGCCCGCATAGGTTGCGAGTGAAGAACGATCGGTCGATTTAAATTCAGTCAGCAGTTGGGAAGGGCGTCGGGTTTATACCCGGCGCCCTTTTCCTTTGTGGCGAGCTACTCGTCGTCTTCGTCGTCGGCTTCGGCTTCTTCGTCAGCCTCAGCGTCTTCCTGATCCTGCTCGTCCTCTTGCTCGAGCTCTTCTTCGACGATCTCGGCGTCCTCGCTGACGACTTCTGTCTCGGTGGCTTCTGTGGCCTCAAGCTCGACGCTCTCGCCCTCGGCGGTCTCGGTGTCGCCTTCGGCGTCCTCGATGACCATCGCGACGGCGCTGACGATGTCGCCCTCGCGCACGTTCATCGTCTTGACGCCCTGGGCACCGCGTCCGTAACGGTTGATGCCGCTAACCGCTGTGCGCTGAACCATTCCCTCGCGGGAGATGAAGACAAGGTCCTGGTGCTCACGCACAACGAGCGCGCCGGCGAGACCACCCTTCGCCTCGGTCAGGGCGATCGTCTTGACGCCCTTCGCGCCTCGCTTCGTCTTGCGGTATTCGCGCACGAGCGTCCGCTTGCCGTAGCCGTTGTCGGTGATTACGAGCAGGTCCATGTCGTCGCGAGCGATGTCCATCGCGATCACTTCGCCCTTCGCGCCAACGTCCATCCCCTTGACGCCGCTGGTGCTGCGGCCCATTGAACGAGCGTCAGATTCAGCGAAGCGGACGGTCAGGCCGGCGCGCGAGATGATCAGCACCTCGTCGTCCTTGTCAACGCCGCGAACGACGATCAGCTCGTCATCCTCACGGATCTTGATCGCGATGATTCCGTCGGCCTTGATCGGCGTGTTGTACTCCTGGAGCTCGGTCTTCTTGACTGTGCCCTTCTTCGTCGCGAAGACGAGGTACTGCGTCTCCGTGAAGTCGCGGGTCGCGAGCACCGACTCAATTCGCTCGCCCTCGCGCAGCGGCAGCACGTTCACTAGTGCGCGGCCTTTCGCCGTTCGCGAAGCCTCAGGCAGCTCGTAAACCTTCGAGCGGTAAACCTTTCCGCGATTCGAGAAGAAGAGCAGGAAGTCGTGCGATGAGCAGACGAAGAGGTGCTCGATGAAATCGCCATCCTTCATATCCATTCCTGTCACGCCACGGCCGCCTCGCTGCTGCTGGCGGTAGGTGCCGAGCGGCAACGACTTGATGTATCCGGTCTGCGTGATCGTGATCACCATCTGCTGGTCGGCGATCAAGTCCTCAATATCGATCTCGTCTTCGCTCTGCGAGATCAGCGTGCGACGCTCGTCGGCGAAGCGCTCGTTGATCTCACTGAGCTCTTCCTTGATCAGATCAAGCACTGCCTGCTCGCTGCCGAGTAGTTCGCGCAGCTCACGAATCCGTTCCATCACGTCGTCGTGTTCGCTCTTGATTGCGTCCGATTCGAGCGCAGTCAGCTGCGCGAGGCGGAGCTCGAGGATCGCGCTGGCCTGAATTGCCGAGAGCTTGAAGTCCTTGACTAGCTTCTCGCGCGCAACGTCGCGGTCTGGTGCGGCGCGGATCAGCTTAATTACGGCGTCGAGGTTGTCGAGCGCGATCAGCAGGCCGAGCAGGATGTGAGCGCGGGCCTCTTTAATGCCTAGCTCGTGCTTGGCGCGGCGAACAACAACCTGGCGCTGGTGGGCGACGTAGGCCGTAAGTACTTCGCGCAGCGAGAGTGTCCGCGGCACGCCGTCAACGAGCGCGACGGTGTTAACCCCGAAGGTCGACTGCATCGAGGTGTGCTTGTAAAGCTGGTTTAGAACGACCTTCGGAATCACGTCACGCTTGAGCTCGATCACGAGCCGCATTCCGTTGCGGTCTGACTCGTCGCGCAGGTCTGTTATGTCGGGAATCTTCTTCTCGTGGACAAGCGCCGCGATCTTCTGGATCAGGCCGCCCTCGCCGCCCTTCTTGACCATGTACGGCAGCTCGGTAACGACGATCGCCTCTTTGCCCTGCGTCAGCGGCTCGATGTGCGCCTTGGCCTGCACGCGAACGCGGCCACGGCCGGTTTCGTAGGCGTCACGGATCCCTTGAACGCCAAGAATCGTGCCTCCGGTCGGGAAGTCAGGGCCCTTGACGTGCTTCATCAGGCCATCAAGCGAGATGTCGGGGTCGTCGATCAGCGCGATCGTCGCGGCAATCACCTCACCGAGGTTGTGCGGCGGAATGTTCGTCGCCATGCCGACGGCGATTCCCGAGGAGCCGTTGACGAGCAGGTTTGGGTAGCGCGCCGGCATCACCGTCGGCTCCTGCGTGCGGCCGTCGTAGTTGGGCACGAAGTCGACCGTGTCCATGTCGAGATCGCGCAGCATCTCGGTCGCCAGGCGCGTCATTCGCGCCTCGGTGTACCTCATCGCGGCGGCCGGGTCGTCGTCGACGGAACCGAAGTTGCCTTGGCCGTCAACGAGTGGGTAGCGCATCGAGAAATCCTGAGCCATGCGGACCAGCGCGTCGTAGATCGCCGAGTCGCCGTGAGGGTGGAAGTTGCCCATCACCTCGCCGACGATGCGGGCGCACTTTGAGTAGCCGCGGGTTGGTCCGAGGCCAAGCTCTGACATCCCGTAAAGGACGCGGCGGTGGACCGGCTTGAGCCCGTCGCGCACGTCCGGCAGCGCGCGGCCAACGATCACCGACATCGCGTAGTCGAGGTACGCCGTCTTCATCTCGTCTTCGAGCGCGCGTGGCTCGAAGCGGTCACTTAGTACATCTGCGGAAGCCATTTAGTTGTCCTCTCCGGCCCGTGCGGTCATTAGACGTCGAGATTTACGACGTCGCGGGCGTTGTCTTCAATAAAGTTTCGGCGCGGCTCAACGACGTCGCCCATCAGCATCGAGAAGATCTCGTCGGCGGCGACAGCGTCGGCGATCGAAACCTTCTGCAGCGTGCGCGTCGCTGGATCCATCGTCGTCTGGCGGAGCTGCTCGGCATTCATCTCGCCGAGGCCCTTGAAGCGGCTTAGCTGGACGCCCTTCTGGGCGACAGACATAACCGCTGTGCCGAGCGATTCGAAGGTCTGCGCGATCTCCTCGCGATCGCCAAGGCGGACGATGAAAGGCCCATTGCCGGTCAGCTTGACGATCTCCGCGTGGAGTTTCAGCAAGCCCAGGTATTCGGCGCTCTCAAAGAGCTCGATTGGCATCCGGTGGGTGCGGGCGAGTCCGCTGCCCTTCTCAACTGAGCGGATCAACAGGATCCCGTTGTCACTGGACTCAAGTTCGGTCGTTAGGACTCCAAGTTCAGCGTCTTTCGCGCTGAGCAACTTGATTGCGTCCTTCGAGCTGTTGATTCCGTCACCGAGCAGCGCCGACTCCTCGAGGAAGCGAACCATGTCCTCACCGTGGCGTGCGCGCAGAGCTGCCGACAGCTGCTCATAGCGGCGCATACTGCGGCGATAGCTCTGCCACTTGGCTTCGGTCAGCTTGACCTTCTTTGCATCGCGATCGGTGATCTCAAACTTCTCGTAGGTGTCGGCCAACAGCACCTCTTCGAGTTCAGCGTCGTTCTCGATGTAACGCTCCTGCGAGCCCTTCTTGATCTTGTAGAGCGGTGGCTTGGCGATGTAGACGAAGCCGGCGTCGATCAGTGGCTGCATCTCGCGGAACAGGAGTGTCAGGATCAAGGTGCGGATGTGGGCGCCGTCGACGTCGGCGTCGGTCATCAAAATAACCTTGTGATAGCGGGCATTTTCGAGGTCGAACTCGCCTGCGATCCCGGTTCCGATCGCCGTGATCAGAGCCTGAACTTCGGTGTTCTGAAGCACCTTGTCGATCCGTGCCTTCTCGACGTTGAGGATCTTGCCGCGCAGCGGCAAGACGGCCTGCGTGTTGCGATCGCGGCCCTGTTTGGCCGAGCCACCAGCGGAGTCACCCTCGACTACGAAGATTTCAGCCAGCGATGGATCCTTGACCGAGCAGTCGGCGAGCTTGCCTGGCAGGCGTGAGTTTTCAAGTGCGCTCTTGCGGCGCGTCAGGTCGCGCGCCTTACGTGCCGCGCTGCGCGCCTGGGCGGCCTGCACGGCTTTGCGGATGATCGCGCGCGCGTCTGCAGGGTTCTCTTCGAGGAACTCGGCCAGCTTGGTGTTGACGATCCCCTCGACAAACCCCTGCATTCCGGGGTTGCCCAGCTTCGTCTTCGTCTGGCCCTCAAACTGCGGATCGGTCAACTTCGCCGACAGCACTGCGGTAAGGCCCTCGCGGACGTCCTCGCCACTGAGATTGTCGTCCTTCTCCTTCAGTTCGCCCTTGTCGCGGGCGTACTTGTTCAGCGTCCGCGTCAGCGCCGAGCGCAGCCCGGAGAGGTGCGAGCCACCTTCGTGCGTGTTGATGTTGTTGGCGAAAGAGAAGACCGACTCTTGATACGAACCGTTCCACTGCAGCGCGCATTCGACTGCGCCCTCTTCGCCCTCGTCAGAGAAGTAGACGACCTTCGGATGGATTGGCTCCTTGTTTTCGTTCAGGTAGGAGACAAAATCCTTGATCCCGCCCTCGTAACAGAACTCGACCGTCGCGCCAATGCCTCGCTCGTCGGTCAGAGAGATCTTCAGGCCGCGCGTTAGGAAGGCTGTTTCACGCAGGCGCTGTTCGAGGATCGAAAAGTCGAACTCGGTCTCGTCGAAGATGCTCGCGTCAGGCAAGAAAGTGATCGAGGTGCCGGTCTGATCGGTTGGGCCGCCCTTTTCTAGCGGTGCCAGAGGCGCGCCGCGGGCGTAGTTCTGAGTGTGATGGAAGCCTTCACGGCTAACGTCGATCGCTAGCTCTTCGCTGAGCGCATTGACGACAGATACGCCGACGCCGTGCAAACCGCCGGAGACCTTGTAGCCCTCGCCGTCACCGAACTTGCCGCCGGCGTGGAGGACAGTCAGAACAACCTCGACCGCCGGCTTTTTCTCCTTCTTGTGCATCTCAACCGGGATGCCTCGGCCGTCATCGACGACCGTTACGGAGTTATCGGCGTGGATCGTTACTTCGACCGCGCTGCAGTGGCCGGCTAGCGCCTCGTCGACTGAGTTGTCGACGACCTCATAGACGAGGTGGTGGAGGCCTCGTACGCCGGTCGAACCGACGTACATTCCTGGCCGTTTGCGGACCGCTTCGAGCCCTTCGAGGACGGTAATGTCGGAAGCGCCGTAGCTGCCCGTCGTCTTCGCTTCAGTGCCGCTCTTGCTCGAACTCTTGTCAGCTGGGGTCATTTGGCTCCGATAACAGGCAAAAACACCGATTCCTGCGGGATTTTCGCGGGATCGAGGCGTCTACAATTGGTATCCAGAACAATAGCACTCCAAGGCGCCAGATTGACGCCTGCCAGAGGTCAAAAATCGCCCTAATTACCGGCCGATCCGCTGACTTATGTAACCCAGCTCACGGCTCATTGCGCACTCTCGTGCGACCAGCCCTTCGCGGCCACTGTTTGGCAGCGTAATGAAACGACCTGATCGGCTCCAAGAGCCTTGTTGAGAGAGGCGATTAAGGTGACGCTCATTAGGTCAATCTCCTGCGCCCAGACGGCACTCGCGCAGGTCACGGTCAGTACCCCACCGGCCTCACCTGTCGGCGTCGCTTGGGCGGCGACCGCATCGCCGACCGCGTCCGCCCAGTGGCGCTGAATTTGGGCGAGCGTCGTCGCCGGAGCGAGCCGATCAACCAGGTCTCGAACCGAGCTAGCTGCGTTGCGCGGCGCGCGGCGCTGGCGGCTCATGCATTGACCTTCTGATCGATCACGCCGCCGCTCACCTCAACGCGGGCGACGTCCGTGTCGTCGGCGGTCGGCACGTGCTCGAGCTCGGTCGTTGTGACGACGGACTGCCCAGCAGCGGTGATCCGCGCGACGAGCCGCTCACGCCTTTCGGCGTCGAGCTCGCTCATCACGTCGTCCAGAAGCAGCAGTGGCGTTTGGCCGCGTTCGTCGGCGAGCACCTGCCGCTCTGCCAGTAACAGCGCCAGTAGCGCCACACGCTGCTCGCCTTGAGAGCCGTAGATCCGCAGCTCACGCCCTGCGCGGCTGAGCAACAACTCGTCACGGTGCGGGCCGTGACCGCTGAAACCGCGCTCAAGGTCGGAGCTCCGGCGCTCAAGCAGCTCAGCGGCAAAAGCTTCCGCGCTGTCAGCCTTGCTGCGCGGCCG
>JBIHZY010000205.1:0-2706 GCA_044240185.1 Solirubrobacteraceae bacterium | reverse complement strand
GCTGCGTCAGGGCCGTCAACGGCCACGGCCCAAGCAGCAACAGTGCGACGCGCAGCGGCGGCGAGCACGTCGGGTGCGAAACGGCCGTCAACGAGTGATAGGTCCATCGCCTGCGTGCGTGCGTCGGCAGCCAAGCTGACGTCAACCAGATCAGCGGTTGAGGTTCCTTCCAGTGCCTTGTCGGCAACCGCGGCCTCAACGATCGCGGTGTCACGCAGGCCAACGTCGTCGGCCCAGGGGGAGGCGATGATCGGCGCGTCAAGGTGATGCGCGCCCTCGCGGTCCTGCTCGATCGAGAGCAGAATCCACGTGCCGTCGCGCTTGGCCAGCGTCCAATATTCGCTTAGCGTGACGACCGAATTGTCGTCGTCGCTGCGCATGATCCGCATTCCATCATCGGTCTCAACGAAATCTTCGAGCGTCGCTTCGATGTGGACGATCGCGCGGTCGTCGGCATCGGCAGCTTTGTTGTCGATGCCGACATAAAGCACCTCGGGGCCGCGCAGAACGCGGACGCGGTTGTGCCACCCGCGCGCCAGCAGGTCCTGCATCCTTAGGCGCCACTCAACCAGCAGGTCGTCGCCGACCATCGTCTGCAAGGCGCGGTCGTCGCGCTGATCCCAAGCGTGCTGGATCGCTCCAAACAGGGCCGCTGTCCCGGCCGTGATCGCGTCGGCATCGAAGGCCGCGTCGTCAGCTGCGGCTTCGGCCGAAGCGGTCCGAACGCGTCCGTCACGCTCAATTCGCTTCTGGCGCATGTTGCGGGCAGTCATGTAGGAGCGAAACATGCTCAGAACGATGATCAGCGCGATCACGCCGAAGACGAGGAAGATAGTCAGGATCGATCCGGCGCTGGCCGCACCTCCGTAGCCGACGCCACCACCGCCGAAGCCGCCGCCGCCATAACCGCCGCCGCCACCACCGCCGAAGCCGCCACCACCGCCGAAGCCAGAGGAGCCGCGGCCGGCCGCGGCGAGCTGGAAGATTGAGCTAATCAGCGCATCCATCGTTCCTACATCGTCGCAGCATTAGCGCGGTGTTGGAGAGAATCGGCGCGAGCGTGGCCGATTGGCGTTGCTCTCAGGCGCCGGCGCGCGCCCCGCGGCGCGACTTCTTCGGCACGAATGCCGACTCCAGCGCTTCGCGGTCGAAGCCAGCGAGGACTTGGTCGTCGGTCGCATAGCGGTAAAGGGCGACGCGGAAGACGGCCATGATCGTCGACTGAAAGAGCAGTGCGATCACGAAGACGAGAACGCCAATCGTAATAAGCAATCCGCCGCCAACGGCCGACGAGCCGAGTAGGACGAAGCCAAGAAACATGATCGCAAACGCTGGCAGGATCGCGACGAAGAAAGTGATCAGGCCGATCGCGCTGGAACCAACGACGCCCTCGCCCCAGCGCTCTTTGACGACGTGAGCTGAGGTTTTAAGAGCCTCTTTTGGCCCCAGCCCATCAAGCGCGATCACAGGAATCACGAAGAAGGTCGCGACCGCCCAAGCGAGGCCCGCCAGCCCACCGACGATAGCTCCCGCAATGCTCCCGGCAACTTCCTCAATCAAGCCTTGGATCACTGAGATCAGGACGCCGACGAACAGCGCCACTGCGGCCCAAGCAAAGATCAATTTCATCCGCCCTCGCGCAGCGCTGATGCCCTGCCCGACTGTCGTCTCTCGTCCTTCGAGCGCTTCGGTAGCGCATGAAGCCAGCGCGACGGAGGCGAAGACGCCAACGACGGTCAGCAGGTAGGCGCCAATGATCACGAGCGGCAGGGCGCCCCAGGGCGAGCCGATGGCGACAGCCATAGCGGCGCCGCCGCCGAAGAAGATGATCATCGTGATGATCGCCGCGACGACCGAGATGATCGGGAAAGCGAGCAGCGACTTGTCGGATTTGACGACAGCCCAGCTCTGTTTTGACAACGTCCAACCGCGCTTAATTCGTCCCATAGCGCAGAAACTACTAGGTTGATCAGGTGGAAGCACACATTGATCTACCGCACTGGCCGCCGGGGACGGTTTGCATCCTTGCAACGGGCGGTGAGGGTCCACACGCGATCCCGGTTAGCACGGCAGTGAGAGCGTCAGACCAGCGGATCGTTTTCGCGCTCGGCGCGCGCCGAGGCTCGCTCCAGCGGCTGCGCGAAGATCCGCGCGTCGCTCTAACCGTGCTCGCCGCAGGCGACGTCGCCTTCACCGCGCACGGCACGGCCGGTGTAGTTGCCGACCCACTCCCGGGGTTGGACGGAGTGGTTGGCGTTGAGATCAACGTCGAGCGCGTCAGCAGTCACAAGCGGCCGACCTTCTCAATCGCCGATGGTGTCGCGTGGGGCTGGGCAGACGACGAGGCGCGCGAGCGCGACGCAGCAGTTCGCAGCGCCCTGCTTGAGCTTTAGTGCGAAGTGATTACGCGGTCGATTAGGCCGTACTCGACCGCCTGCTCGGCGGTGAAGAAGCGGTCGCGTTCCATGTCTTCATGGACCTGCTCGATCGTCAGGCCGGTATGGAGTGCGTAGAGCTCATCGATCCGCGCGCGCGTTTTGAGAATCTCGTTCATGTGGATCTCGATGTCCGATGACTGTCCTTCGAAGCCGGCCGAAGGCTGGTGGATCAGGATCCTGCTGTTTGGCAGCGCGAGCCGCTTGCCTGGCGCCCCGGCCATCAGCAGCAGCGAACCCATCGACATCGCGACGCCGCAGCAGATCGTCT
>JBIHZY010000055.1:0-9707 GCA_044240185.1 Solirubrobacteraceae bacterium | reverse complement strand
CAACCATACTTCGCGGAAGTGGATCTTCGTGTGAAATAACTACCACCTCTGCTGGTATCGATTGCGCAGCCTGATTGCTACGGCGTTGAGAAGCACGAGCAGAACGAGCAGAACGATGATCGCCGCGGCGGCGAGCATGCGGAACTCGTCGTTCGGCTGCGAGATCCAGGAGAAGATCTGCAGCGGCAAGGCGGTGAACGGCGAGTCGAGGCCGGTCGGATTGAAGGCAACGAAGGTCGCAGCACCGACGAGGATTAGCGGCGCCGTCTCACCGATCGCTCGCGAGATCGAAAGGATCACGCCGGTCGCGATGCCAGGGATCGAAGCCGGAAGAATCTGGCGCCAGATTGCCTGCCAACGAGTGGCACCCAGGGCCAGCGCTCCCTCTTTGATTGACGGTGGCACGGCTCGCAGTGCCTCTCGGCCAGTAATGATCACGACAGGAAGCACAACGAGCGCCAGCGTTAGGCCGCCGGCCAGCACGGTGCGCCCAAGCGACAGCGGCCCGCGGACGATGTAGGCAAGGCCAAGGATTCCGTAGACAATCGAAGGAACGGCAGCGAGGTTCTGGATGTTGACCTCAATGATCCGGTTCCACCAGCGCGAGTTGTCGGCGAACTCCTCGAGATAGAGAGCGCTTGCAACGCCGAGCGGCACGATCACAAACGTCACAACGCCCATTAACCAGAGCGTTCCGGTGATCGCTGACTCGATCCCTGCCTTCGCCGGGAAGGCCGAGGGGAAGCTGGTCAGAAAGGAGAGGCTGAGCTTTGGGACGCCGTCGATCGCGGTGTCGATCAGCAGAACAGCGAGCACGATCAGGGCAACGCTCGTCAGCCCTCCGAGCAGCAGCACGAAGCTTCTGTCGCGCACTTTGTGCGCCGCTGGCGGAACGCCAAGTACTTCGCTGACAGGGCGTGAGTTTTCTGCTGAGGTCGTCATTCGTAAACCTGCCGGTAGCGGCGAACGAAGCGGATTGAGATTGTGTTCAGAATCAGCGTCATCAGAAAGAGCGCAAAGCCGACGGCGAAGATCGCCTTGTAACCGGTTGAGCCAGTCGGCACGTCGCCTTTGCCGGTCGCGCCGATGAAGGCCGTCATCGTCTCCATCGGGCCGCGTGGATCAAGCGAGGTCGTCGGCACTTGGCCAGCCGCGATCAGAACAACCATCGTCTCACCGACCGCCCGCGAAGCGCCGAGCACAATTCCGGCCGTAATCCCGGAGAGCGCTGCGGGAACAACAACCCTCACCGTGACCTGCCGGCGGCTTGCGCCAAGCCCATAAGCGCCTTCGCGCAAGCTCTGCGGCACGGCCGACATAGCGTCCTCAGCGACCGATGCGACCGTAGGCACGATCAGAACACCGACGATTATGCCGCCGGCTAGGCCGTTAAAAACCGAAACGTCCATCCCCAAGAGCCCTTTCAGAATCGAGGGAGTGAAGAAGGTCAGTGCGAAGTAGCCGAAGACAACGGTCGGCACACCGGCCAGCAGCTCAAGGATCGGCTTCAGCGCGGAGCGCAGGCGCGGGCTTGCGTATTCGCTTAGGAACGCCGCCGTGCCGATGCCCAACGGTATCGCCACAACGAGAGCGATCCCGGTGATGATCAGCGTTCCCTGAACCAGCGGCCGAATTCCAAATTGCGGGTCGGAGAAGAGAGGCGTCCACTGCCCGCCGGTGAGGAAGCCGCTGACGCTGACGGCCTGGTCGGCAAAGAAGGCCAGCGTTTCGCCGGCCAACGAGACGACGATCCCGATCGTGATTACAACCGAGGTCGCCGCCGCGCAGAAGAGCACGACGGCGATCACCTTCTCGCCAATGCGACGCCGCGCTGGGCCGAACACCGATTCGGCGCTCGGCCCAGCTGCGTCGCTGGCTAATGAATCTATCGCCACTAAGGCGAAACCTTAGCTGCCTTCAGCCTTTGCGAGTGCATCCTTAGCCGTCGTCAGCTGCTCTGCCGTGAGCGGCACAATCTGCGCTGTCGTAGCGGACTCGTCAGCATTGTCAACGGCGTAATCCATGAACGCCTTAACCTGCGGCTTGTCGGCTAGCGACGCCGTGTTGACGTACATGTAGAGCGTCCTTGAGAGCGGCTTGTAGCTGCCGTTCTGAATCGTCTCAACCGACGGCTTGATGCAACCATCGCCGCCGTCTACGCCAACTAGGTTCAGCTTGTCAGCATTGGTCTCGTAGTACGAGTAACCGAAGTAACCGAGCGCGGTGCTGTCGCCCTCAACGCCCTGAACGAGAACGTTGTCGTCCTCGGACGGCTGGTAGTCGGTCCGCGTATCGCCCTTTTCACCATTGATCTCCTCAGTGAAGAAGTCGAACGTGCCGGAATCGGTCCCTGGGCCGTAAAGCGAAACATCGCCAGCTGGCGTGCCGTCGCCTAGCTCGCTGTAGTTGCTTACCGTTGAGCCCTTCTTCCAGAGCTGGTTTAGCTGGTCGGTCGTCAGGCAAGCCATCTTCAGAGCCGGATTGGTCGCGATCGCGATGCCGTCATTGGCAACCTCAATCTGGGCGTACTCGACGCTGTTCTTCTTGCAGACCGGTACCTCGTCGGCGTCGTCGATTGGCCGTGAAGCGTCAGCGATGTCGATCTCTCCAGCGCAGAACTTCTCGAAGCCGCCGCCGGTGCCGGACTCTCCGACTGTGATCTTGACGTCAGGGTTATCAGCTTGGAAGCCTTCAGCCGCAGCCTGGGCGAATGGGAAGACGGTGCTTGATCCGTCGATCGCTACAGCGCCGGAGACGCTGCTTGTGGTTGAGCTGGAGTCGCTGCTGCCGCAGGCGGTGACGCCAACGGCGAGAGCGCCAACTGCAGCGCCGATCATAAGTCGTTTCAGCATGGGAGGAATAAGCAACTTTCTATTTGAGGTCAGGACTAAGCGGCAGTCTGCCCGGCTGGCAACGTAACGATGTGAACACCTTGTGAAAGCCCGCGAGAATGGCTGGCTATTCAGCAGTGATTTGCTCGTAACGGTCTGTCTCGCGCAGCCAGCGAGTGCGCTCATCGATGATCTGCTCCGCCGTCAGCGGTACGAGGAAGTAACTATCTGCAAAGCGAGCGGCGTTGGCCATCGTCACCTCGACAAAGGTCCCAACCGCCGTCGCTGGCCCCGAATTTGCGCGGTCGAAGTAGTAGTAAAGCGGCCGTGAAGGCTGGTAGCTGTGGTCCTGGATCGTCGACAGTTTTGGCGCAACGCAGCCGTTGCCATCGTCTACCGCGACCGTGCTAACCAGCGACAGTTGATCGCGAACCCAGGCGTAGTCGAAGTAGCCGAGCGCGTTCTTGTCGGCTGCCACGGCCGAGATGAAGGCCGGACCTTGCGCGTCGTCGAAGCTCTTGTAGTCGCTGCGCGAATCACCCGCCGTGCCGGTGATCGTTGAGCTGAACAGTTCGAACGCGGCCGAGCTCGCGGTCGGCCCAAAGAGCGACACCGGCGCCGAAGATAGGCCGCCGCCGAGTTGGTCGTAATTATCGACCTTCGAACCACTCTTCCAGAGCGAATCGAGCTGCGAACTCTTCAGGCAAGTTGCGTTAAACGACCCGTTGGCGACGACGACCGCAGCTTGGTGGGCGACGATCAAGCGCTGGTAGTCGACGCCGTTCTTGGCACAGGAACGGCGTTCGCTTGAACTGATCGGCCTCGTCACAGCGGCGATGTCGACCTTCCGAGCACAAAGGTGCTGCAACGCGGCGCTGTCGCCGGAGGTCAGCACCGAGGTCGTCGAGTCGCCGGTTAGTTCGCGGAAGACCTGCTCCGCTTTCTCATTGAAAGGTTGCATCGATCGCGAGCCATCGACTGCGACTCGGCCAGTCACAGCTTGCTGCTTGGCCGCCGAGTCAGCGCCGCAGGCTCCGAGCGCGAGCGCGAGCGCTGCACAGATCACTAGCCCTAAAAACCTCCGCTGCACGTGAATACCCCTAGGTCGCCTTAAAGGCGAAGAGTATTCGGGCTGCGGCGGAACTCGCCTACAGGGGAGGGCTGAGCGCGCCGTTTTCCTCGCCCGATTCGAGCATTGGCGCGAAGCGATAGCCAAAACCGACGTGGGTGTGGATGAACGACCATCTCGGCAACGCGCGAGCCAATTTGACCCGCAGCCGGCGCACATAGACGTCGACCGTTCGATCACCAGGGCGAAGCGGCTCGCCCCAGACGGCCTCGTATAACTCTTCGCGGCGGACGATCCGGCCGTCGTTGCGCGCTAATTCTACGAGCAGCCCAAACTCACGGACCGATAGATGGAGCGCAACTCCACCGGCTGACGCCAGGCCCTCTCTCGGGTGCAGCTCGAGCGGGCCGAAGCTGAAGACGCCGGTTGATACTTGCCTAGCAGCGCCTTCAGATTGATGCAAAGTCACGCTTCGCAGTTTGATTGACGCTCACTAGCGACTCTTTAACGAGAGGTGAAGCCGCTGTAAATGAGTAGTGAAGAAACAGCCCCAATCGCTGCCGCGCCTCCCGAAGCGCTAACTTGCCGCCGATGCCTCTTCGAGCCGGATCAAATGACGACGCAATTCTCGAGCTGCTCGAGGAGTCGGGTCGCAACATCGAGCGCACGGCGATCGTGCTTCGCGACCTGATCGCCGATTACCCGGTTCACGCCGAGCTAGCCCGTGAGCTTGTCGTGCTCGAACATGAGGGCGACCGGATCACGCACGACCTAATCGTGCAACTTGGCAGCCAGAAGAAGACGTCCGTTGTGACGGCCGAAGACGGCTATGCGCTGGCGACGACACTAGACGACATCGTTGACTACGCCGAACAGACCGGCGACATGCTCGGCGTCTACAGCGTGGAGGCTCCGATGGAGCAGGCCGTGCAGATGTCTGAGGTGCTGGTCGGAGCATGCGAACAGGTTGCGCTGGCGCTGCGCTGCTTGCGCGCAGGAACCGATCTTAACCCGGCCCTAGTTGAGATTCACAGGCTCGAGAACGAGGGCGACACGCTCCACCGCGCTGCGCTGGCGGCGCTATTCACCGGCGGCATCGACCCGATGGTCGTGATCCGCTGGAAGGACATCTTCACTTGGATCGAGGGAAGCATCGATTCATGCGAGCAGGCAGCGCACCGGCTTGAAGGCATTGTGCTGCGCGCCGGCCGCGACTGATTGCTGCTCGTCGGAGCAAAACTCGGAGCGGATCTAAAACAAGATGTTCACACCAACTGCGTGCTTTCCGGCCCCCATTGCCGTATAACTACAGGTAGTGGGACGCTCGACAAACGCAGCGACAGTGTCTGCAGCCGCAATCGCGGTCGCAGCCGCGATCGCCGGGCCGGCAGCGGCGGCGGAAAGCGCGACCTCGGGGGAGTCGACGCCGGCCACCACACCGACGACGACAACGCCCACGACAACTACGCCGGGCGACCTTGGCACGATCCCGGGAACGGTCGAAGTCACGAAGCCGCCGAAGGTCAAGACGCCAAAGCAGACCGCCGCCGATAAGCGCCGCGAGGCAGCAAGGCTGTTCCTAATCGAGCGTCGCAAAGCAAGCCAAAAGCTCAGCGTTCAGACGAAGCTTGATATCGCCTCCTCCCCCTTCGCAGGGCTCGGCTCGCCGCTGATGACGGCGCCGCTGGCGAACGTTTCAAACTCTGTCATCGATAGCTTCCGCGTGCCGCCATTCCTGCTGCCGATTTATCAGGCAGCAGGCGTTGAGTACGGCATCCGCTGGGAAATTCTCGCCGCGATCAACGAGATCGAAACCGATTACGGCCGCAACCTTTCAATCTCAAGCGCTGGCGCCATGGGCTGGATGCAGTTCATGCCAGGAACCTGGGAGAGCTACGGGGTTGACGCCAACCACGACGGCGTCAAGGATCCCAACAACCCTGTCGACGCGATCTTCGCCGCCGCCCGCTACCTCAAGGCCTCAGGCGCCGATAGCAACATCGAGAAGGCGATCTTCTCCTACAACCACGCTGACTGGTACGTCGCTGATGTGCTGAAGCGAGCGAAGTCTCTCGCCGCGCTTCCTGCCGACCTGATCAGCGCGCTGAGCGGGCTGACGATGGGCCGCTCGCCGATCACCGGCGCCAGCAGCTACTCGAAGGGTTCATCCAAGGGGATCTCGATCTACGGTCAGAGCGGCGCGGCTGCTGTCGCCGTGCAAGACGGTGAGGTCGTCAGGATCGGCCGCTCGAAGCGGCTCGGCAACTTCATCGAGATGCGCGACGTTTACGGCAACGTCTACACATACGGCCAGCTCAATTCGATCGCAGCACAGCATGTAGTGCCGCGCCCCGACACAAGCGCCGTAAAGGTGATCAACGACGAGGCGCCATCCTCCTCCGCGCCCGCGGTCTCGGCCAGCGAAGCTGCCGCTCCAAGAGCAGCAGCTTCAGGCAAGGAACGGCTATTCGCCGAGCCTCAGCGACCAGCCTCCTACAGCGCCGGGGGCTCGCAGCAGGTTGCCGCGACCGGCGCCGCCGATGAAGGCCAGTCGGCATCGGCCGTCAGCTCCGGTCAGCTAGGGCGCTACCTCGCCGCCCCCTACTCACTGCGCCGCGACCAAGTCGCGCTGAAGCCGCTGCGCAAAGGTTCGCAGGTAATTGCAGGCTCAATCCTCGGCCGCATCGGCGTCGCGTCGCTGGCAGCAGACCGCAACGACAGCGCCAGCCAGCGGGCCGCAAAGAAGCTCGGCATCGCTCAGCCGCCGCACATGCGCTTTGAGATTCGTCCGGCCGGCGCCGGCGCGCCAAGGATCGACCCAACACCGATCCTTGACGGCTGGAAGATGCTGGCATCGGCCAACGTCTACCGCGCAGCCAACCCAATGCTCGGCGGCAACGGCAAGGGCGCGACGATCGGGCAGATCCTGCTGATGAGCAAAGAGGCGCTGGAGCGCCGCGTGCTGGCCGATCCAAAGCTCGACATCTACGAGTGCGGCCGCCAAGACATTCGCGCGGGAACAATCGACCGCCGTGTCTTGGCCGCGATGGCATTCCTTTCAGGCAGCGGCCTCGACATCACGGTCACAAGCCTGACCTGCGGCCATGGCTACCTGACAGCCAGCGGTAACGTGTCCGACCACTCGTCCGGCAACGCGTTCGACATCGCGAGCGTCAACGGCCGCTCAATCATGGGCAATCAAGGGGCCGGCTCGATCACAGACTCGACGGTCCGCAAACTGCTGACGCTCCAAGGAACGATGAAGCCGCACCAGATCATCACGCTGATGCAGTACGCCGGCACCGACAACACGCTCGCAATGGGTGACCACGATGACCACATTCACATTGGCTTCCCGAGCGTCGGCGCTGCCGGCGCTGGCGCTGGCTCGCGCGCACTGCTGGCTCCCTCACAGTGGAGTCGCCTCGTCGGTCGCCTCGGCGAAATCGAGAACCCCGACGTCTCGATGGCGCCAAGCCGTTACTCGGTCAAGGTTCGCGTCAAGGTACGTCCGCGCTAGTCGCGGCCGCGCCAGCCTCAAACAGCTCAAGCTCTTCGTAGGCCGCCTCAACCGCGCGTGTCGCTGCCGTGTGCCGCGCCTGCGACTTAGCTGACTCGTATTCGCTGGCCCAGGCCGCGGGATCGGCGAGCTCATCTTCAAGCGCGGCGAGCTGCTGCTCGGCGTCGGCAACCTTCTGCTCGAGCTTCTGCTGCTCGCGGCGACGGTTCTTCGAGACCGCCGGCTTGACGCTCGCGACCTTCGGCGCGGCGATCCTCGCGGCTTCACTGGCCGTGACCTCCACCGTTGCGGGATCGGCGCCGCCGTTCTCCGTCGTTGCTGCCTTCGCAGCGCCGTTCTCGGCCAGCGTCGGGGGAGCCTCGACCGTCGGTAGTGGCCCGCGCTCCTCGCGCAGGCGCGCGTACTCAGCCCAGCCGCCGGCATAGGAGTGAAGCGTGTGCTGTTCGACAGCGACGGTGCGGGTGCCGACAGCGTCGAGCAGCGCGCGGTCGTGGGTTACAAGCAGCAGCGAGCCCTCGTAGCTACGCAGCGCGTCTTCGAGTGACTCTCGGCTCTCTAGATCAAGGTGATTGGTCGGCTCGTCGAGGATCAGCACGTTCGATTTTCCTGCCACCAGCACAGCCAAGCCGAGCCGTTTGCGCTCGCCGCCGCTGAGCCCATCGAGCGGCTTCTCGGCGTCCTCGCCGGAGAAGAGGAAGCGGCCGAGCAGCGCGCGCGACTCATTTGGCGTTAGGCCGGTCCGCTTGACGGCCGCCTCAAGCACGGTCCGCGCGCCGCCCCATTCGAGCTCCTCACCATGCTGGCTTAGGTAGCCGACGCTGACCTTATGGCCGGTCTTCAGCTGGCCGGCGGTCAGCTCTTGCTCTCCGGTTAATGCCCGCACAAGCGTCGTCTTGCCAGATCCATTCGGGCCGACCAACGAAACGTGCTCGCCACGCTCGAGCCAGAGCGCGGCATCGTGAAGCAGCGTGCGACCGGGAACCTCGAGGCGGCCATCCTCGAGTTCAAAGACGACGCGGGCAGAGCGCTCCGGCGCGCTGAACTTGAAGCCAAGCTCGCGGCGGTCACGAGGGTCCTCGGTAACCCGTTCCATCTTGTCGAGAGCCTTAACGCGCGACTGGGCCTGCTTCGCCTTCGAAGCTTTGGCTCGGAAGCGCTCGACGAACTTCTCCATCCGCTCGATCTCGAGTTTCTGCTTTTGGATTGAGCGTCCAAGCGCCATCTCGCGAGCCGCCTGCTCGGTGCGCCAAGCGTGCCAGGGGCCGCTGAAGAAGCGTGACCGCCCGGCCTCGAGCTCCAGCACGCAGGTACCGACGGCCTCAAGGAACCAGCGGTCGTGGGCGACGAGGATGATCGCCGCGTCGAGTTCGACGAGCGTCTTCTCAAGCCACTCGAGCGACTCGATGTCGAGGTGGTTGGTCGGCTCGTCGAGCAGCAGCACGTCGGGCGATCCGGCTAGCGCGCGGGCGAGCGAGCCGCGCGTCATCTCGCCACCGGAGAAGCTGTCGAGCGAGCGGGCAAGGTCGCGCTCGTGGAAGCCAAGCCCGAAGACGATGTCGGTCACGCGGTCGCGCCAGTTGTAGCCGCCAGCTAGCTCAAAGCGGGCCTGAACGTTTGCGTAGGCGTCAACGGCGCGCTGGTCGCCTTCGCCCATCTTCGTCTCCAAGTCGGTCAACTTTGCCTCCAGCGCAACGGCCTCAGTGCAGCCGCTGAGGACGTAATCGCGCAGCGTCAGCGAGCGCTCGCGAGGCGGCCGCTGGTCGTGCAGAGCAAGCCGCGTGCCCTTCGCCAGCGAGAGCTCGCCGGAGTCGATCGGCGTCTCACCAGCGAGCATCCGCAGCAGCGTCGTCTTGCCAGCTCCGTTGCGGCCCGCGATCGTCATCCGGTCGCGCCGCTCTAGCCGGAACGAGACGCCACGCAGCAGCGGGCGGCCGGCTACGTCCTTGCCTAAATCTGAAGCGGTGATAGTTGCCACGAGGAGATGGTACGGTGCCGCGCTATGCGTAATCTCAAGACGTTCTCAGCCCTGACAACCGCTGCCCTCAGCCTGACGCTTGCCGCTTCCGCTGGAGCCGCCGCACCGACCGTTGTAAAGGTCGGCTCGCTGCCCGGCACGCCAGCGAAGTACAACAAGGTCTTCATCACCAAGTACGGGCCCAGCAGCGCCAAGAAGGTGCTGCTGTTGATCCCCGGCACCAATGGGGGCGCCGAGAACTTCGGGCTCGTTGGCCCCGAGATGGCAAAGAAGGTCCCTGGCCTTCAGGTATGGGCAATGGATCGCCGCGAG
>JBIHZY010000054.1:0-9734 GCA_044240185.1 Solirubrobacteraceae bacterium | reverse complement strand
GCCAAGCGGTCTACCCCAACACGCGCGCCCGCGAACTGCTCGGCTGGGCGCCAGAGGTCGACTTCGACGAAGGGATGGCGAGGACCGAACAGTGGTTGCGAGCCGAGGGCCTGCTCGATTAAGTCGCAGCTTCGGCGCTGGCGCGAACGAACGCGCCGATGACGGGGCTATCGGGATCGGCCTCCGGGTGCCACTGGACGCCGAGAACAAAGCGGCGATCCTTGAACTCGATTGCTTCCGGGAAGTCATCGCGGGCCGCCCAGCCAGTGACGGTCAGGCCGTCGCCGATCCGATCAACCCCCTGGTGGTGGTGCTGCATCGCCGAGTGCATCAGTTCGCCAGCAACCGCTGCCGCCAATGAGCCGTCGGCCAGGCGCACGTCGTGTTCACTGCCTTCAAAAGATCCGGGGTTCGGGCGGTGGTAGTCCGGGAGGTCTTGGATCAGCGTGCCACCGCGTGCGACGTTGAGGAGCTGCATCCCGCGGCAGACAGCAAGCAGCGGCAAGTCTGTCTCTATCGCGGCGTTGATCAGCGCTATCTCACTGCGATCACGCTCTATCCGCGACCCCTCGTGTTCCGGCGCCATTTCCGCTCCGTAGAGCGAGGCGTCCACATCGGGACCCCCTGTCAGCAGCAACCCGTCGACGGCGGCGAGAACGTCGGCTGCACCACTGGCGGCGAACGACGCATCTGGCGGCAGCAACATCGCCACACCGCCTGCTTGCTGGACCGCCTCGACAAACATCTGCGGCACCAGCGCAGCCTCCGTGTCCCAAAGGCTCCACTGAGCCTGCTCCACATATGCAGTAATTGCAATTAGCGGTCGCCGAGTAGTCATCGTCGCAAGGCTAGAGCCACAGGCCGATGCGTGCCTTGACTACATAGGATGCGCTGATGTCCAACTTTGAGATCGAGACTGAGTACGAGACTGTCAACCTGCTGCGCAGCGGAGCGGCAGCGAAGATCGAGCTGAACAGACCGGACTCGCTGAACGCCTGGAACGGTCAGATGAGCGCTGACCTGTTTGCCGCCTACGAGACGGTCCGCGACGACGATGAGATTCGCGCCGTCGTGATCTCTGCCGCTGGCCGCGCCTTCTGTTCAGGCGCTGATCTAAAAGACGGCGCCGCCGGTGGGCTCACGAACGAGGACGGGATGCCCGACCTCGAGCGCGCGCTCCACGAGCGCTACCACCCGGTTATCACCGGCCTGCGCAGGCTCCCCAAGCCAGTTGTAAGCGCCGTTCAAGGACCGTGCGTCGGGGTGGGGCTTTCGCTAGCGCTCTGTGCTGATCTTGTCTATGCGACTGAAAACGCCTACTTCCTTCTGGCCTTCGTCAACATCGGCCTCGTTCCGGACGGAGGCTCGTCGGCTTTCATCCCGGCGCGAATCGGCCTGGCGCGCGCAACGGAGATGGCGATGTTGGGCGAACGCGTCGACGCCGCGAAGGCAGCGGACTGGGGACTGATCAACGAGGTTGTCGCCAGCGACAGATTCGAAGGTCATGTAGACGACCTCGTAGCCAGCCTCGCCTGCGGCCCAACCCGCTCATATGCCGGTTCTAAACGGCAGCTTAATAACTGGATCTTCGGCCCGCTTGATGATCAACTAGCGCTCGAAGCATCGATCCAGCAGGAGATGGCTGGGAGCACAGACTTCGTCGAAGGCGTGCTCTCCTTCGTCGAAAAGCGAGCACCAACTTTTACTGGGCGCTAAGGCGCGCCTCGTCTCGTCCGAATCCTTTATAGGATTGCCTTCTCTCGTGCGCTCTCCGATCACCTCTCCCCCAGCCAAGAACAGCATCCTCTTCGGGCTCGTCCTCGTTTCAGCCTTGCTGATCCCAGCCACCGGCGCGTTTGCTGGCATCCTCGCGCCCGAAGCCGGCGGCGGCACACCGAACGCTGAAGCGATCCGTTCGCTCTACCTGTTGATCTTTGGACTCGGCTGCGTCGTCTTCTTCGGCGTCGGCGGATTGCTGATCTGGACGCTCTTCCGCTACCGCGCAAGCAAGGGCGCTGTAGCGGTTCAGGTTCACGGCAACAACCGCCTTGAAATTGGTTGGACTGTCGGGGCGGCGCTACTGCTCGTGCTGATCTCGGTCGTGACATTCATCAAGCTCGACGAGATCAAGAATCCGCCGAACTCAGCCGCCAACGGCCTCTCCTCTCCACAGAATGCCTCGTTCAGTAGCGGCCCGGCAAAGCCATCGCTGCCGCCGAACGGTCGCTCGCTAAACATCGACGTCAACGGCCAGCAGTACGTTTGGCGCTACAGCTACGCCGACACCGACACCAACAATCTCAACAATGTGTTCGCTTACGAGCAGATGGTTGTGCCGACGAACACGACCGTGACGCTCAGCATTCGCGCGCAGGATGTTCAGCACTCATGGTGGATCCCCGAGCTAGGCGGCAAGTTCGATGCCGTCCCCGGCTACACCAACTACACCTGGTTTAGGATCACCGAGCCGGGCGTCTACGACGGCCAGTGCGCAGAACTATGCGGCCGCGGCCACGCGACGATGATCGCTTCCGTGAAGGCCGTCTCACCTGACGAGTTCAAGCTCTGGTACGCGAACCAGAAGGCCGCAATCAGCTCAGCCGAAAAGCAAGCGGCCACGGCGCGTAACGCGCTGGTCGAGAAGGACGCCGAGGCGCTCAAAACCGCGCCGAGCACAGACGCCCCTGCCGCTGCCCCGGCGCCAGTCGCGGCGGCCGATGGTAAGAAGATCTTCGTCGCCGGAGTGCCGGCCACCGGTGCGCTGGCCTGCGGTTCCTGCCACGTGCTCGCCGACGCTGGCACGAAGGGCGCCGTTGGTCCGAACTTGAATACGGTGCTCAAGGGGCAGAGCGCGGCGATGATCAAAGCCTCGACGCTCTACCCGAACAAGCTCATCTCGAAGGGTTATGCAGCGAACATCATGCCCGCCAATTACGGAACTTCGCTGACGAAAGCGCAGCTTGACGCGCTCATTAAGTACATCGACGAAGCTGTAAACGGAAAGTGATCAGCAGATGACTCCTACCACCGCAACCCCGACCAAGCCCGGCGTTCCGGAGATCGTCGTCGACTCGGCCGCGCCTCGACCTAGCGGCTGGCTCTCGTGGCTCACGACCACCGATCACAAGCGAATCGGGATCATGTACATCGTCGCCTCCTGGATGTTCCTCGTGATTGGCGGCGTTGAAGCGCTACTGATCCGCCTCCAGCTCGCCGTGCCCGACAACACGCTGCTCTCGCCGCAGACCTACAACGCGCTCTTCACGATGCACGGCACGACGATGATCTTCCTCTTCCTGATGCCGATGATTGCCGGCTTTGCGAACTACCTCGTGCCGCTGATGATCGGCGCCCGCGACATGGCATTCCCAAAGCTCAACGCGCTCTCGCTCTGGCTCTTCATCGCTGGCGGCATCGTCTTCTACGGCTCACTGCTGTTCAGCCCTGCTGAGTGCGGCTGGACCTGTTACGCGCCGCTCTCAGGGACCGCGTTCTCTCCCTCCAACGGCGTTGACTCTTGGATCTTCCTCGTCCACCTGACCGGCATTGCTTCGTTCATCGGTGCGCTCAACATCCTCGTCACGATTACCAACATGCGCGCGCCAGGCATGAGCTGGGGGCGGATGCCGCTCTTTATCTGGACGATGCTGACGCAAGCAGTCCTGCTGATCATCTCGATTCCGGTAATCGCAGGCGCCGTAACGCTGCTACTGACTGACAGGCACTTCGGAACCCACTTCTACGACCCCACCAACGGCGGCTCGCCGCTGCTCTGGCAGCACCTTTTCTGGTTCTTCGGCCACCCCGAGGTTTACATCCTCGTGCTGCCTGGCTTTGGTGTGATCTCAGAGATCCTGCCGGTCTTCTCGCGCAAGCCGATCTTCGGTTACAAGGCGATCGTCGCTGCGACGCTTGCCATCGCTGTCATCGGCACGCTCGTTTGGGCGCACCACATGTTCACTGTGCCGCTCCCATTCTTCCTGCTGATCTTCTTCATGCTCGGCACATACCTGGTGGCGATTCCAACCGGCGTCAAGATCTTCAACTGGATCTTCACGATGTGGCGCGGCGCGATCGAATTTCCGGTCGCGATGCTCTATTCGATTGGTTTCCTGGCAACCTTCCTGCTCGGCGGAATCACGGGCATCTTCCTCGCCACATTCCCGGTTGATTGGCAGCTCCACGACACCTACTTCGTCGTCGCTCACTTCCACTACACAATCGTTGGCGGCGCTGTCTTCGCAATGATGGCTGGGCTCTACTACTGGTTCCCGAAGATCACCGGCCGGATGCTGGACGAGAAGCTCGGCAAGGTCAGCTTCGCGCTGACGCTTGGCGGTTTCTGGATCACCTTCTTGATCCAACACTCAGCCGGGCTCAGCGGCATGCCGAGACGTGTCTACGAGTACGCCGACGTCAATAACCTCGGCACCTACAACATGATCTCAACGATCGGCTCGTTCATCCTTGCGCTCGGCGTACTGCTGACTATCGTCAACATTCTGCAGAGCCTCAGGAACGGTGCAAAGGCAGGCCCGGATCCTTGGCGCGGCAACACGCTCGAGTGGTTCACGCCGTCACCTCCCCCAGTCAACAACTTCGACATTGTCCCGCGCGTGCGCTCGGTTGCGCCAATGCAGGACATCCGCCGCCAGATCGAACGGCAAGACCGCGTCGGTGAAGAGACCGGCGTAGCGGCCGGGAGTTAGTGCTGCAGCGATGCCACAGGTCGTCACAGGCACCAGCGGCGCGGCCGCAGTAGCACCCTCGGCTGCGCGTCAGCGCCTTAACGACTACGTCGCGCTGACAAAACCGAAGGTTCAAAGCCTGCTGCTTTTCACGACGGTGGCAGCGATGCTGATCGCTGGCCAGCCCTCAATCGCTCTGATCATCGCGACGCTGATAGGCGGTGCGATGTCGGCCGGAGGTTCCGGTGCGATCAATCACTGGTACGACCGTGATGTCGATCTGCTGATGGATCGCACCGCCGACCGGCCGGTCGCATCGGGCCGCGTCTCGCCGCGAGCAGCCCTCAGCTTCGGCCTAATTCTTGGCGCCGCCTCACTTGTTTGGCTGACCTTGCTGGTAAATCCGCTTGCCGCCGCGCTCTCGTTCGCCGGCTTCATCGGCTACGCAGTTGGCTACACGATGCTGCTCAAACGCCATACCTGGCAGAACATCATCTGGGGAGGCGCCGCAGGAGCCGTGCCGCCGCTCGTTGGCTGGGCGGCCGTGACTGGATCGCTGAGTGGCCTCGCGATCTTTCTCTTCTTCATCGTCTTCTTCTGGACGCCGCCGCACTTCTGGGCGCTCAGCCTGCTGATGAAAGATGATTACGCCGCTGCCGGCATTCCAATGCTGCCGGTGGTTCGCGGCGAGGACGAAACCCGACGCCAGATCCTGCTCTATTCGATCCTGCTCTACGCCGTCTCTCAGCTTCCATTCTGCGCTGGCGGGCTCGGCGTTCCTTACCTGATCGTTTCGCTCAGCCTTGGTTTGACGCTGATCGTGATGGCTTGGCAGCTGCGCCGGCGCGCCGACCGCGCCTCGGCCCTGCGCCTGTACCTATTCTCGCTGCTCTACCTTGCGGCCCTATTCGCAGCGATGGTCGCCGACGTCTGGCTGTAAGCTTAAGTACTCAAGTCATGGATAAGAATCTCGCTCGCAAAAACAACCGCGCCGGACTGCTGATCACAGCGATCGGTTTCATTATGTTCGGCCTCTCCTTCGTAGCTGCGGCGCTTTACGTCTCATGAGCGAGCAGGAACAAGAAGCCCCTCCCGCCGGAGAGAAGATCCGCCTACCGGGAGGAAGTCTTCAGCCGGTTCTGATCGCAGTCGGCCTCTCGCTGCTGATGATCGGGATACTTGGAATGTGGTACCTCAGCGTGATCGGGCTGCTAATCATGGTTGCCGCGATCTATGGCTGGATCCGTGACGCTGTCCGCGAGCACGGCGAACTCCCCAGCGGCCACTAGCTCCCGCTTGATGCTGGTGCGCCGGTGACGGCGGTAGCCGAAGCGATCTCGACGTAGCAGCGCACAAGGTCGCGCATTGAGAGCATGCCGGTGAGCTCGCCGCCGCTAACGACAACGAGGTGGCGGAAACCGTGGCTAATCATCGCCTCGGCGGCGGCGTCAAGCGACCAATCAGGGGACGCAAAGATCACGTCGCTAGCCATGTGCGCCTCGACGAGCTCCTCGTCGGGCGATTCGCCAGCCCCGAGCGAGAGCATGATGTCGCGCTCGGTGATGATGCCTGGGCCTGGGCGTTCGGGATCGTGGACGACAGCCGAGCCGATGTGACTCGCCGCCATCAACGTTGCGACCTCGCGCAGCGTGTGGCCTGGGCCAACGGTCAGAACCGATTCACTCATCGCTTCGCGAACATGCATCGTCATGGCTCCTCCTCCGAATTCGACGCTGCTCCGAAGATAACCGCTGCCACTGTTGCTGTCTATAGCGCCTGAATTAGCGCGAGCGCGCTGCGGCGAGTAATCCCCTGCTGCCGGCGAACCGTATCCAGTGAACAATGCAAAGAGAAGCCACTATTTCACTGCGCTCAAGCCTCTATCAAGAGGTCACTTCGATCGTTGAGTTCGAATATGGCGACGAGCTGTCGCTCGATCAGCTTGCCCACCGCGTCTCCTCGTCAAGGCGTCAGCTCCAACGAGCTTTCGCCGAAGTCGGCAATACGACGTTCCGCCAGTACCTGACGGGCGTAAGGATGGACCGCGCGGCCGAGATGCTGCGCAGCACCGACCTGACGGTGCGTGAGGTAGCCCACACAGTCGGCTACCGCCAGCCAGCTCAGTTCGCCAAGGCCTTCCGTCGCCGTCATGGCCTAGCGCCGTCCGATTACCGCGCAGAGAGCCGTCAATTCGGGGCGCTTGACAACGCCAGTGCGCCAGTTGCAAGAGCCGCGTAGCGCCACTTTCGCGGTCACTGGGTGGAGCTGCTGAGCGGCAATGCGTCGAACACCTCTACGAGCACTCCTGCAGTCATCAGCTATCGGTAATCTTCTTACCCAGTGACTGGTCAATCTCATCGCGGCGCCGTGACCGCGAAAAACTGGATCGTGTTGATCGCGATCATGGTCGTCGCCTCCGCGATCGGCATCGCCTCCATGCTGTCGCTCAGATGGTTTCCGGAGCAGGGCTCGAACGTAGCCCCGTCCATCGACACCTTCTGGAACGTGCTTGTGATCGTCTCGGTCCCAATCTTCGTCGCCGTTACGTCGATGTTGCTTTTCACCGTCTGGCGCTGGCGCCAACGCCCGGGTGAGGAAGATCTAGATGGTCCTCCGATTCACGGCAGCACGAAGCTTGAAGTGATCTGGACGATCATTCCAACGATCGTCATCGCTGCTCTAACTACCTATGCTGCGATTTTGCTCGTTGACATCCAAGCCGCCCCTGCTAAAGGAACGCGCGTCGTCAACGTCAATGGCGTCCAGTTTGCTTGGGATTTCGAGACGCAGACTCCGGACGGCCCAGTCAAAACGACGAAGCTTTTTCTACCGATCAACGAGCCGGTCAAGTTCAACGTTCGCTCGAAGGATGTGATCCACGACTTCTGGGTACCAGCCTTCCGGCTCAAAGTTGACGCCGTTCCTGGCATCACGACGACTTACAACTTGACGCCGACCAAGCTCGGCACATTCGACGTCGTCTGCGCCGAACTTTGCGGACTCGGACACGCCTACATGCGCCAGACCGTCACCGTGATGACGCGTGAGCGTTATGACGAGATGATGGCCGAGTTGGCGACCGCAGCTGGAGCGACGGCGCTCGCACCGGACGGAGCAGCGGACGGTCAGGGCAAGAAGATGACGACGACGCGACTTCCCGCTTCGGTCAAATACGTTGACCAAAGCTTTCACGGAAAGGGTTAACTGATGGCAGCGAAGATCCGACAGCCAGGCTGGTACCGAGCGCTTGCATACTCGATTCTCGGCGTCCTTGTCTGCCTAGCCTTGAGCACCGGCCTTCGCGCCGCATTCGCCGTAGATCCTGTCTATGACGGAGACGCCTTCTTGCAGATCTCACTGCTGACGGTGCCGCTCTTCTTCCTTGGTGGGATTGGCTGCTTTGACTACTGGCTGCGCTGGGCGAGCGGGCGCACCGTCGTTGACGATCATGCCGACCACGGCGCAAAGAGCTGGCGCGACTACTTCAAGGTCAATACCGACCACAAAGTAATCGGCATCCAGTACATCGTCGTCGCGGTCTTTTTCATGTTCGCTGGCGGCCTGATGGCGATGCTGGTGCGCGCCGAACTAGCAGCCCCAGGACGGCAATTCGTCGACCCGAACACCTACAACGGCGTCTTTTCGGTCCATGCGACGCTGTTGATCTTCCTCTTCGTTATTCCGATCTACGCCGGAATTGCCAACTACGTCCTGCCGCTGATGATTGGCGCGCCGGACATGGCATTCCCGCGCCTCAACGCGCTTTCGTTCTGGATGCTGCCGGTCGCCGGTACGATGATGCTGCTCTCGTTCCTCGCTCCAGGAGGCTCCTTCGCGGCCGGCTGGACGGCCTATGCGCCACTCTCTATCGATGCACCGATAGGCCAAGCTTTCTTCACGATCGCGGTTCAGTTCGCTGGCGCCTCTTCGATCGCGACAGCGCTCAACTTCATCGTCACGATCATCACGATGCGTGCTCCCGGGATGACTTTCTTCCGCATGCCGCTGCTGGTTTGGGCCAACTTCTCGACCTCGCTGCTGGTCGTAATTGCGACGCCGTTCATTGCCGCCTCGCAGTTCATGGTGCTGCTCGACCGAGCGCTCGGCTTTAACTTCTTCAACCCCGCAAACGGTGGCGACGTCCTGATGTACCAGCACGTCTTCTGGTTCTATTCGCACCCGGCCGTCTACATCATGCTCCTGCCCGGATTCGGGATCGTCAGCGAAGTGTTGGCCACGCGGGCACGGAAACCGGTCTTCGGCTACCGAATGATGGCATTCTCGCTGCTCGCGATTGTGCTGCTCGGATTCACCGTTTGGGCCCACCACATGTTCGTTTCCGGGATGTCGGACTGGATCCGAATACCGATGATGATCACGACCGCGATCATCGCGATTCCAACCGGGATCAAGATCTTCTCGTGGATCGCCACGCTCTGGCGCGGCGTCTTGAAGATGGACACGCCGATGCTTTGGGCCGTCGGCTTCATCTCGATGTTCACGCTCGGCGGAATATCCGGCGTGATGCTCGCGATGGTGCCGCTCGACATCCACGTCAGCGATACCTACTTCATCGTCGCTCACATCCACTACGTGCTCTTCGGTGGCTCAATGTTCACGATCATGGCCGGGATCTACTTCTGGTTCCCGAAGATGACCGGACGGATGTTCAACGAACGGCTCGGAAAGATTCACTTCTGGTTGACCTTCATCTTTTTCAACGTGACGTTTGCGCCGATGCACTTGATTGGTGTCCAGGGGATGCCACGCAGAGTCTCGGATTACGCCGATCAGTTCGCGACTTGGAACCTTGTGATCTCGATCTCATCTTTCATTCTCGGCTTCGCGTCGCTGATTTTCCTCTACAACATGATCGTCTCTTGGCGTTCAGGCCCACGGGCCACCTCTAACCCTTGGAATTCGTTGACGATCGAGTGGCAGGTTTCTTCACCGCCGCCAATCTTCAACTTCGACGCGATTCCTTCGGTCGTCGGCGGTCCTTACGAGTACGGCGTTCCTGGAGCGGTACATGCCGTCTTCAAGGAG
>JBIHZY010000204.1:0-2756 GCA_044240185.1 Solirubrobacteraceae bacterium | reverse complement strand
GTCTTTGGCGATGCCTTCCGCGAGGCGATTGGCGGCGCCACGGCTTGGCTGCCGTCGGTCTCCAAGCGCTGCGCTCCCGGAGCCAGCGTCGATGTGCCGCTCTGTTACAAGGACGAGGTTTGGGTTCGCTCGCACTACGACGCGGTCACGATGACGATCGCCGACGCGCCGGCCCCGGATGAGATCGTGCTCGTAGTCGCAGTCGCCTCAGGCGGACGGCTCCACGAGCGTCTCGGCGGCAAGACCGTCGAGGAGGCTCGTGCCAGCGAGTAGCTCAAATAGCGAGCTGTTGAGCATCGTGGGCTGCGACGTGCTGCGGCCCGACGGCTCTGTCTCAGAGGGCGCTGGCCTGTGGATCGAGGACGGGCTGATCGTCGATGCCCCGGCCGATCCGGACCAGCAGTTCGAGCAGATCGACGGGGATGGGTTGTTGGCAATCCCAGGGCTGATCAACGCTCACAGCCACTCGCCCGAAGCCTGCCTGCGGGGGATAGGTGAAGGGCTGACGCTTGAACCATGGTTGATCATGATGTTCGCGTCTAGCGGCCCGTACAGCGAACAGGACCACTACGACTGCGCACTCGCATCGGCGGCTGAGATGCTGCGCGCAGGCGTAACGACGGTCGTTGATCACCTCTGGATGACGCCGCCAAGCGGCGCTGCGATCGATGGCGCAATGAGGGCTTACCGCGACGCGGGGATCCGCGCAAGTATCGCCCCGCTGATGGGCGACCGCGATTACACGGAGGAGCTTGCCACCTCGGTCGGCATCGATCTGGGCGACGCCTCAATCGCCGCCCAGATCAAGCTGCTCACCGCCGACGAGCTGATCGAGATACTCAGCGGTGCGTTTGATCGCTGGCACGGCACTGAGGGCGGTCGGCTGAGGATCTTGGCTGGCCCGAGCGGAATTCAGTGGGCATCGGACGAGTTGCTGGAGGGGCTCGCCGCGACGGCGCGGGCGAACGGTAGTGGGATCCACGTCCACCTGCTTGAAACTTTTGTGCAGGACGCGAGCTGTCGACTGCGCTTCGGTGGCAGCACCGTCGCAGCGCTCGACGACCTTGGCATCCTTGGCCCCGATTGCTCTTTCCCGCACAGCGTTTGGCTTGACGACGATGAGGTCGCGCTGATCGCAGAGCGCGGTGCGGTCGTCGTCCACAACCCTGCCGCCAATCAACGGCTTGGTTCGGGCCGGGCGCCGATCGCAGCCCTGCTCGACGCCGGTGCGACTGTTGCGCTGGGCACCGATGGCGCAGCCTCGTCGGACAACCACGACCTTTGGGACTGCGCCAAGCTCGCAGCGCTTATTCACACCGACGGCGCCAGCTGGGTAGACAGTGACCAGGCATTCGCGATGGCGACCGTCGGCGGCGCCGCCGTCGGCGGTGGCCCTGCGCTACTCGGACGACTTGAGGTTGGCGCTCCGGCCGACGTCGTCTTGATTGAGCGCGACAGCCTTTGGCTGTCCGGAGCTCAGCAGATCGTCGCAAGCCTCGTCCTCTCCAACGGAGGTAGGGGCATTCGCCACGTACTTGTCGGCGGTCGGCCCGTCCTGCTTGACGGCGAACTGACCCTCGTAGACGAGAAGCAGACGATCAACAAACTTCGTGAACAGACTGAGGCGCGGCGTGAAAGCGTTGCAAATCCGTCTGATCGCACGCGAGATGCGATGCGTCACATGGAGCAGGTCCGGGCTGTCGTAGCCGGGTTGGGGGCCACGGATGGCAAGGCTATGCAGTTTGTGGGTTTGGGAAAAAAAGGTTAGGGGAATGGCGGCGCTTCTGCCGCCCGTCCAATGTGGCGAGGCCCAAGGGGCCTTGAAGTTGGAACTAAAAACCGAATGAGGAGGAAGAGATGCGAGGACTAAAGGGCTTGACCGCCTTAGGACTGACAGCAGTTGCGGCAGTGGGCGTGACGGCATGCGGGTCCAGCGATTCGAGTACCACGGAATCGACTGCGGCGAAATCGATCAAGGTCGCGATGGAAATGCCGGGACCGATCAATGACAAGGGGTTCAACGCTTCCGGTTATGCCGGGCTGATGAACTGCAAAGAGCAGGGTGCGACAACCACCTTTGCTGAGAAGGTTGCGGTTCCTGAGCAGGAGCGGACGATGGAGGAGCTAGCCCAAAACAACGACGTTGTGATTGGTCACGGCTTCGAGTTCGGTGAGCCGGCTGCGAAGCTGGCACCGAAGTATCCGGATGTCAAGTTCGTGGTGACATCGAACCCGATCCCGCCGGAGGCGACGAATCAGGTAAACGTGATGCCGAACTCGACGCAGGGCGCGTATCTAGCTGGTGTAGCTGCCGGAAAGGCAACCAAGTCAAACAAGATCGGCGGAATTGGCGGTTTTGATTTCCCTGTGCTGAAGTCGCAGATGGAAGCACTTGAGGCTGGTGCGAAGTCGGTCAACCCGAACGCGACGACGAAAATCGTCTACCTCGGGACGTTCGACGACGTGTCAAAGGGCAAGGAAGCAGCTCAGAGCATGGCGGCATCGGATATCGACGTGATTTATCACATCGCCGACGCAGCCGGGATCGGCATCATCAACGGCGCACAGGCCGCCGGGATCAAGGCAATCGGTTGGGGTATCGATCAGAACTCGGTCGCGCCCGACACCGTTATCGCCAGCCAGATCGTCAAGACAGACGAGATGATCGGCGCTCAGTGCAAGGCAGCTATTGACGGCACGTTTGTTGGCGGCAAGGTGATCGTTAATGGCCTCAAGACTGGGGTTATTGATCTGAC
>JBIHZY010000203.1:0-2757 GCA_044240185.1 Solirubrobacteraceae bacterium | reverse complement strand
CGATTGCGGCCGAAACGTCAAGGCCAACGAAGTCAAGTAGCGCGAGCGGCCCCATCGGGTGGCCGGCGCCGAGCTTCATCGCCTCGTCAACATCGGCTGGATCCATCCCCGTCTGGTCGAGGAACTCGACGGCTGAGAAGAGGTAGGGGAAGAGCAGGCGGTTAACGACGAAGCCGGGCAGGTCTGGAACCGGCACAGCCGTCTTGCCGAGCGCCTCGCAGAGCGCCGCTGCGCGCTCACGCGTTGCCTCAGTCGCCTCGTCAGGGAATGCCAGCTCAATCAGCGCCATCCGTGGCACCGGGTTGAAGACGTGGAGGCCAACAAAGCGCTCAGGGGAGCCGCTGGCGCGGGCCAATTCGCCGACCGACAGCGAAGAGGTCGTCGTTGCCCACATCGCATCATCGGATGAGACGGAGGCGATCGTCGCGAAAACCTCGCCCTTGATCGCTGGGTCCTCGGCAACGGCTTCAACAAAGACGGTGGCTCCGGCCGTGTCTGCGGCGTCGGTTGTGACCGTCACCGTTCCGGGGCCAGCTTCGTCGCCCATCTTGCCGACCTGCTTCTCAATTGAGGCGCGTGCGCGCTCGGCCGATTCTTCGCTGCGTGCAAGCAGCATTACGTCACCGGTTTTTGTGGCAACTGCGGCCAGCCCACAGGCGATGGCGCCGCTGCCGATAACTGCGATCTGTTCAGGCATCGGCGGAACCCTACAGATCGGCCTGCCTTAGCGCCAACTGACCGATCGGTCAGCCAAGTCGGTACGCTTGAGCTGTCCAGCAATCTCAACTTGAGAGGTCTTATCCCGTTATGGCACTACAGGGTCGTGAAGTAGTCATCGTTGAAGCAGTTCGCACCCCAATCGGGCGCGGCCACAAGGAGAAGGGCTACTACAAGGACACGCACCCAGCATCGCTGCTGGCTCGCAGCTACGGCGAACTGATGGACCGCACGGGGATGGACCCAGCCGAGGTTGACACCGTGATCGCAGGCTGCGTGCAGCAGTTCGGCGAGCAGGCTTTCAACATCGGCCGCAACGCTTGGCTCCAGGAAGGGCTGCCGATCGAAACTTCGGCGACAACGATCGACACGCAGTGCGGCTCGGCTCAGCAGGCTGTCGGTTACGGCGCTGCGCTGATCGCAACCGGCGTCCATGACGTCGTCATCGGCTCCGGCGTTGAGCACATGGGCCACCTCCCGTTCGCGGCAGGAATGGAGACGCAGGAGACCTACGGCTACGCCTTCACGCCTGAGCTGATGGCGAAGCACAACATCGTTGGCCAGGGCCTCGGCGCCGAGATGATCGCCGACCAGTGGGAAATTCCCCGCTCCGAGCTTGACGAGCTGGCGGTTCGCTCGCACGCGCTCGCCAATAAGGCGACAGAGAACGGAAGCTTCGCTCGCGAGATGGTCAAGATCGAGATTGACGGCAACGTGCTGACGGTCGATCAAGGGATTCGCCCCGACACCAACATCGAGACGCTCAGCGCCTTGACGCCGGTCTTCAAGCCCGACGGCAAGGTGACTGCCGCCAATGCTTCGCAGATCTCAGACGGCGCCGCCGCGGTGCTGATGATGACGCGCGAGAAGGCCGCTGAGCTGGGCCTAACACCGCGCGCGATCATCGTTGATGAAACCAGCGTCGGCTGCGACCCGGTGAAGATGCTTGAGGGGCCGATCCCGGCAACGGCGAAGATCCTTGAGCGCAACAACATGACGATTAACGACATTGACTTCTTTGAGGTCAACGAAGCCTTCGCTCCTGTTGTTGCCGCCTGGGCGCGCGAGCACAACCCAGACATGGACCGCGTTAACCCGCGCGGCGGAGCGATGGCGCTAGGCCACCCGCTCGGTTCAACCGGCGCACGCCTGCTGACAACGCTGCTTCACGAGCTTGAGGATGAGGACAAGGAGTACGGACTCGTCACGATGTGCTGCGGCGGCGGAATCGGCACCGGCACGCTGATTAAGCGCGTCTAGAGCTCAGGTTCAGCTTCGCCGCCGCTGGCGCGCAGAGCCGCGGCTATCGGTTCGGCTATTGGGGTCGACTTGTCGGCGACGTAGTCGTAGCCGACAAGCGCACCCCAGCCTTCGGCCAAAGTACGGCCGTCGCTATCGGAGGTCATTAGGAATTCGGTCCGGAAGCTGGAGCGCTTCAGCGCACGCGGGCGGATGAAGGTCCGCACCTCTTCGTCGAAGAGCCCGGGCGAGCGGTAGTTGATGTGCGCTTCGGCGAAGATCAAGCCAACCTTGTGCTCGGCCTCGACCGGGCTGTGCGAAGCGACCAGCGACTGGATGAAGGCGATCCGCGCGCTCTCAAAGAAGCCGAGGAAGGCGACGTTATTGAGGTGGCGCATCGCGTCAAGGTCGCCGAATCGAATTCGATCAACGTAAGAAAACGGCCAACCTTCGCGTTCTGTCTCTACTGCCATTGGAAGCCAATCTCGCTCGTCGCGACAGGTAGTGGGCTTTGCTGTAGGCCGGCGGCGACGGTGGGCTCGTTGTAGCCAAGCGGCGCAACGTCGTTAGGGCCGTCCGGGTGGAGGCAAGAAGCGAGGTACTGAATCTGCCCGCGGCCTACGCCAAGCTCAAACTGGCCGCCGCCGTACATCGCGATACCGCGCTCGTTGCAAGTGTCGTAGGCGGCGAAAAGCTCGCTCAACGGGCCAAAGCGCGACGGCTTGATGTTGACCATCGTCGGCTGGAAGGGGAGCGCGTCGATGTCAGCGACCGAGTTGATGTTGGCGTCCCAAGTGATTC
>JBIHZY010000002.1:0-29198 GCA_044240185.1 Solirubrobacteraceae bacterium | reverse complement strand
GACGGCGATCGTTCGCCGCAGCGCCGTCAGCTCGGCCAGCAGTTCGGCGCGCTCCATCACGCGAAGCCCACGCGCGCGGGCAGCAACGAGCTCGGGATTGTCATCGGGGACTGCGCTTGAGCGGACGACTTCAAGCTGCTCGCCCGAGGGCAGGTTGGCCGAGTTGTGACCCGCGCGCGCGTCTATGCCCTGCTCGCGCAGCGCTTCAAGGCCCGCCGACTCGGCTGCGTCGCTGCCGCTGACCGTCGCGCCAAGCTCAGCGGCGACGCTCGCCCAGCCGCTCATACCGGCGCCGCCGATTCCAACAAAGTGCAGTTGACGCGGGCTCCAGTCTGCCGCCCCGCTCATCGCCCGCTCCCGGCCGCTCGTAGCTCACCCGCTACGAGCGCAGTCGCGTCGAGGCGGGCAATCGACGCCGAGGCGCGCGCCATCTCAGCGAGCAGCTCTGGACTACCGAGCAGCCGTTCCACTTCGTTCGATAGTCGCTCGGCTGTGAGCTGCTCGTCGGCGAGAATCGTCGCCGCGCCAGCCTGCTCCATCCAGCGGGCGTTGCCGGCTTGGTGGTCAGCTGCGGCGTGCGGGTAGGGAACCAAGATCGCCGGTCGCCCAGCAGCGGCTATTTCAAAGACCGACCCACCCGACCGCGAGACCACTAAGTCGGCAGCGACGAGAGCCTCGGAGAAAGAGTCGATATACCCAAACAGTTGGTAGTTAGCCCCGCGCGGCCGCGCCTCGAGGCTCGCGAGGTCACGCTCTCCAGCGGCATGAATTACGGCCAACTCGCTGTTCATTCCGAAGGCTTCAATTGCCGCCTCGTTGATTGAGCGCGCGCCGAGCGATCCACCGACGACGACGACGACGCGGTCGTCCGCGCTTAGCCCAAAGCGAGCACGCGCAGCGTCAGCGTCATTTACCTGCGGCGGGATCGGCCGCCCCGTGACCAGATAGCGCTGCCCCGAGCGCCGCTCGAGGTCGAAAGCGAGGCAAACGCGGCGGGCGAACGGCGCCAGCAGGCGGTTCGTCAGCCCGAGGTGCGAATCGGCCTCGGTGATGACTAGCGGGACGCGCCGCAGCACGGCCGCGGCACCGACCGGACCAGCGACGTAGCCTCCGCCGGCCAGCACCGCCGCCGGGCGTAGCTGGCCGATCATCTTCCAAGCCGTGAAGGTTGCGGCAATCGACTTCGCGACTGCACGCAGTGCCAGCAGCGGATTGCTGCGGTCGAGACCTTCGACATTGATGCGCTCAAACTCAAAGCCAGCGAGCGGCACCAATTCGGCCTCGGCGCGGTCACTACCGATGAAGATTACGCGCGCTCCGTCAGTGCGCAGCGCGTCGGCGACCGCGAGCGCTGGCACTACGTGGCCGGCGGTGCCTCCGGCTGCGATCAGGTAGGTCGTCTTCATAGTCGTCCTCAGATCGTTGCGCATCGGGCTCGGCCGTGACCGCCCGCGCCTCCGCGGTGCCGCCCCGGGCGATGTTCAGCAGCAGTCCAACCCCTATCAGCAGCGTAACGAGACTGGTGGAACCGTAGGAGAGGAATGGCAGCGGCACTCCCGTCAGCGGAACGAGTCCGAGCACTGCGAAGAGGTTTAGCAGCGCCTGGCAAAGGATCAACGATGTCACCCCGGCAGCAAGCAGCTGGGCGTAGCGACCGCTCGCTGACTGAGCGATCCGTAGCCCGGCCCAAGCAACCAGTGCGTAAAGCAGCAGCAAGCCACAGAGGCCGATTACGCCAAGCTCCTCGCCGATTATCGCGAGGATGAAATCGGTGTGAGCTTCGGGCAGATAGAAGATCTTCTGGACCGATTCACCGAGGCCACGCCCGAAGATTCCGCCTGAGCCGATCGCTATTTGGCCTTGTACGGACTGGAAGCCGATGTCGCTGGCGTGATCCCACGGGTTGAGGAAAGAGGTCAGCCGCGCTCGCCGATAGGGCGCGCTGAACGAGTAGAGCAGCACCAGCACAGCGCCAGCTCCGGCGTAGCCAGCGAGCCACCGAAGCCTGATCCCAGCCGCAACCAACATCGCTGCGCAGGTGAAGGAGACAACGAGCGCGGTTCCGAGATCAGGCTGTGTTGCGACTAGGAGAATCGCCCCGCCGACAACAAGCACAACCGGCAAGAGCTCGCCAGAGCGAGTGAACCCTCGAGGACGATCGGCCAGGAATCGAGCCGTGTAGAGGACCAAGGCCAGCTTCGCGAACTCGCTCGGTTGGAACTGCAGCACGCCAAAGCCAAGCCAGCGGCGGGCGCCGTTAACTGAGACGCCGATGCCTGGAATCTTCGTAAGAACGAGCAGGATGAAGGCGACCGCCAGCAGCGGCCCGGTCAACGCCAGCAGTTTCTTGAGCGGGAAACGGCTTGCGATGTTGAGGCCGACGAAGCCGAGCGCCGCGAAGCCGAGGTAGCGGATCAGTAGCCCCGTACCGTCGCCTTGCCCGGCGACGACCGAGGTCGCCGACGATGCGCTGTAGACCATCACGGCGCCTAAAGCGACCAGACAGAAGACGGCGGTTAGGAGGACGTCCTCTTCGATTGAGCGAGCACGCGCGCTTGCACGAGCGGCAGGCGGATTCTGCGTAGCTGCGCTCGCTCGGGCCATTCTGACTCTTCTTCGGCCCGCAGCTTGAAACTCCTTTAGAGCAACTTCAACTCCCTAAAAACCCCGGTAAAGCTTGGACAATTTGGCGAAACTCATCGCCGCGCTGTTCAAACCCGCCAGGGAACTGATCAAAGCTCGCGCAGGCCGGCGAAAGCAGCACAACCTCGCCTGCCCCGGCGACCTCTGCGGCCGCCGCAATCGCCGCTTCGAGGCTCTCAGAATGGCGGTATTCAACGAGCCCGTCAAAGGCTGCTGCGAGCAGGGCTGCGTCTTCGCCGATCAGGAAGGCGGCACGGACGCTCGCTGCCGCGGCCTCGGCGAGCGCGCCGAACTCTTGCCCCTTTGCCTGCCCCCCAGCGATCAGAAATACCGGCTGCTGGAAGGCGCCAAGAGCGGCGACCGCGGAGGCCGAATTTGTCGCCTTTGAATCGTTAACCCAGAGCACCCCGCCGCTGCTGCCGACCTCCTCGAGGCGATGCTCGACGCCGGCAAACGAACGCAGCGCGCTCGCGACCGCCTCAGCTTCGATCCCGGCGCTGAGCGCGGCTGCGGCGGCGCAGAGCGCGTTCTCAAGGTTGTGGGCACCGCGCAGCCGCACTTCGCTGGCTGCTAGCAGCGCAGTCCCACGCCAGCAGATAAGACCGTCACGGAGCTCGAGATCGGCCTCGGTCGCGGCGTCAACGCTAATCCTCACGCGCCGCCCATCACCCCCTGCGAGCGAGAGCATCGCGTCGGATCCGATCGCCGTGTCCTCGGCGCCCTGGTAAGCGAATAGCTCGAGCTTGGCGCGGCGGTAAGCATCGAAGTCGCCGTGGCGATCGAGATGATCTGGCTCAATGTTGAGCAAGACCGCAAGCTCCGGCGCGAACGCAACCGAGTCCTCGAGCTGAAACGAGCTCGCCTCACAGATCACAGTCGTCTCGGGCCCGATTGTGCCGACGAGCGAGCTGACTGCCGTCCCGACGTTGCCTGCGACAGCGACGGGCCTGCCCGCGGCGCGCCAGATCTCCCCCAGCAGCTCAACCGTCGTCGTCTTACCGTTCGTGCCAGTGACGGCGACAAACGGTGATTCCAACATCCTCCAGCCGAGCTCTAGCTCGCTGTAGATCGGGATACCGCCAGCGCGCGCTGCAACTAGGACGGCGGCCTCATTCGGCACACCGGGGCTACGAATAACTGCGCGGGCGCGCTCAAGCTCCTCTACACCGTCGCTTGCGGTCGATATTTCGATCCCCTCGTGCCGCAGCGCTTCGGCCTGCGACGGCTCGCCGCTATCGACGCCGATCACCGGCTCGCCTCGCGCCCAAAGGGCGCGAGCGCAGGCGGCGCCGGAGCGCCCAAGGCCGACTACTAACCACGGGCCTGGCGGAATTGGGGGGCGACGCTCTACTGCCATGGCGCCAACGATACGTCGCGCCTTTAAGTGATGTTGGCTTGGTAGAGCGTGAAACCGATTGCCGAACAGACAGCAGCAATGATCCAGAAGCGCAGAATGATCTTCGTCTCCGACCAGCCACGCATCTCAAAGTGGTGATGAATCGGCGCCATCAGGAAGACCCGCTTGCGGACGCTTTGGAAGGCGGCGACCTGAATAATTACGCTCAGCGCCTCGATCACGAAGATCCCGCCGATCAGGACTAAAAGCAGCATTGTGTCGGTCATCACTGCCATCGCACCGATCGCGCCGCCGAGGCCGAGCGAGCCGGTGTCGCCCATGAAGATCGTCGCCGGGAAGGCGTTGAACCAGAGGAATCCAATGCAGGCGCCGACGATGCAGGCGCTCAGCAAAGCAAGGTCGCGGTCGCCGGTAGTGATGAAAGTGATCGCAACGTAGGCCAGCATCACGATCGCAACGCAGCCTGCGGCCAGCCCGTCGAGCCCGTCGCTGAGATTGACGGCATTGGTCGAGCCGGCGATCACGAGGAACACGACGACGGGGAAGAAAAGACCAAGGTCGATGCTGATGTCGACGAAGCGCAGCTGAATCGTTGTCGAGAGACCTGCCTTATGCGTTGCGACCCACCAGAGCGCGATCGAGATCAGAAGCAGCGCGATCATCTTCGTCCTGCCGCGCAGCCCCAGCGAGCGGCGGCGGACAATCTTCGAGTAGTCGTCGGCGAAACCAAGCAGAGAACAGGCGACGGCCGTCCCGAACACGGCAACCGCGCGCCAGTCCCAGTTAGTCAGGACGAGGAACGGAATCGCGATCGAGATGAAGATCAGCACGCCACCCATCGTTGGCGTACCGGCTTTGGCGTGATGGCCGGCCGGCCCCTCCTCGCGGATCTGCTGGCCAAATTCGCGTCGGCGCAGGTAAGTGATCAGGCGCGGCGCGGCGAAGACGCAGATCAAGAGCGCGCAGGTGCCGCCGATCAGAACCTCACCCATCAGTCGCCTCCCCCGGCGGCCGGCGGTAACGCTTCGCAGAGCGCTTCGGCGACGACCTCGAGCCCGACGCCGCGAGATCCCTTAATCAGCAGCGTGTCGCCCGGTTCAACGATTGCGGCGATCTGCTGAGCAGCTTGAGCCGCGCTTTCGAGCGAGTAGAGGTTTTCGCCCCCGAAGGGAGGGCCAGCGTCGCGAGCCATATCGCCAACTGTCACCAACACGTCGACGCCAAGCTCGCGAACGTGGGCGCCAAGCTCGGCATGAAAGCGACGCTGGTCGGGGCCGAGCTCGCGCATGTCGCCGAGCACAGCGACTGTTCGCCCGGAGGCAGAATCGGCGAGATCGTCGAGAGCTGCGCGCATCGACATCGGGTTTGCGTTGTAACAGTCGTTGATAACGACGACATTGTCCTCTAACAGCAGGCGTTGACCGCGCAGGCGGGACAATTCAACCTCGATCATTCCGCTTGGCTCGATGCCAAGCGCGCGCACTGCGGCCAGCGCGGCTAGGGCGTTGCGGCGCATGTGGGCCGACGCGAATGGCAGCTCGATCGTCGCTGGCAGCTGCTCGAGCTCGCCGCCAGGGCCAAAGCGCACGGTCCGAATCTCGCTTCGAATGTGCGGCTCAAGCAGTGCCTCGTCGGCCGGCACAATTGCGACCGCATCGGGCCCGAGGCCGGCGATCAACTCAGCCTTCGCGCGCGCCACTGCCTCCACAGTTCCAAGCAGCTCAAGGTGGACCGGCCCAACGTTGACGATCACGCCGACGTCGGGCTCGGCAATTCTCGTTAGCTCAGCGATCTGCCCCTCTCCGCGCATCGCCATCTCCAGCACCAGCAGCTCGGTCCCGGCCGGCGCGCCAAGAATCGTTAGCGGCAGACCGATCTCGGTGTTGAAGTTCTCGAAAGTCGCAACCGTCGATCGCGACCGCGCTGACATGCCGGCGATGATGTCCTTTGTTGATGTCTTACCGGTCGATCCGGTGACGGCAATCACGGCGCAGCCCAGTTCGCGCCGCCAAGCCTGCGCGAGATCGGCAAGCGCCCTAAGCGGGTCGTCGACAGCGATCACGACTGCGTCCGGGGCTGAAGCGAGCGAGGAGGCGTGTTGCTCCGTGACAATCACGCCCCAGGCTCCAGCAGCGATCGCAGCGGCTGCGAATGCTCCCCCGTCTTGCTGCGACCCAGCGAGGCCAACAAAGAGAGTTCCTGGCCCAGCCTGACGTGAGTCGATCGTCACCAAGCTCGGCGCATCGGCCTGCGGGTCACCGCAGACGATCTGGCCACCAGCGTGCTCGGCGAGCGAGGCCGCGTTCCAAACCCCGTTCATCGCTTGATCGCCTCAATCGCGCTCCGTAGAGCGCTCGCGTCATCGAACTCCAAAACAACGCCATCGGCAACCTGCTGGCCCTGCTCGTGGCCCTTGCCAGCGACCACCAGGACATCACCATCGGAGGCGAGCGCAACAGCCCTCACGATCGCCTCGCCGCGGTCCTCGATCACTTCGACCTCGGCGCCCCCGTCTCCACCAACACCGGCGACTATCTCCTCGATGATCGCCCGAGGATCCTCCGAACGCGGGTTGTCAGAGGTAACGATGACTAGGTCAGCCAGTTCACTGGCAACCCGTCCCATCAGCGGCCGCTTGCCGCTATCGCGGTCGCCACCGGCGCCGAAGACGACGATCAGGCGCCCCGCTGTCAGGTTGCGCGCTGTCCGCAGCGCGTTCTCCAGCGAGTCGGGAGTATGGGCGTAGTCAACGATCGCCGCGAACTGTTGCCCAGCATCGACCGGCTGGAAGCGCCCGGGCGCAACCTCGGCTACGGCGAGCGCCTGCGCGATCGTCGAGTCGTCGACACCGAGAATTCGTGCGGTGGCGAAGGCGCAGAGCGCGTTTAAAACGTTGAACTCTCCGGGCAGCGGAACGCTCAGCTCGATCCCCCCCGCGCTGAAGCTGCTGCCGCTGGGATCGCTCACAATCGAACTGGCCTGAAGGTCCGCATCGGCGCTGACAATCCCGACCGTGACGACGTCAGAGAGCTCTGCCGCCAGCCGCCTGCCATGTTCGTCATCGATGTTGACGACGCTCGGGGCGGTGCTTTCAATCAGCAGCCGTGCCTTGACGGCGTAGTACTCCTCAAGGTCACGGTGAAAGTCGAGGTGCTCGCGGCTGAGGTTGGTGAAGACGGTGACGTCCCAGTCGATTGCATCGGAGCGGTGCAGCGCGATCGCGTGCGAGGAGACCTCAATCACGCAGGCCTTGTCACCAGCCTCGAGCATCTGCGCAAAGCATCGCTGCAGCTCAATCGCCTCAGGCGTCGTTCTGACCGTCGCCTCGCGCTTTCCTCCGACAATCTGTTCAACGGTGCCCAGCAGCCCCGTCTCCTTGCCACCAGCCTCCAACAGAGCGCGTGTCAGGAAAGCCGTCGTCGTCTTGCCGTTGGTTCCAGTAATGCCGACCATCTCTAGTGAGGACGTCGGGTGGCCGTTGAGCCGCGCTGCGGCCGGCGCGATCGCTGCGCGCACATCCTCGACGACAACCTCGGCGAGGCCGAGATGGAGCGGCCGCTGCGTCAGCAGCGCAGTCGCTCCCCGCTCAAGCGCTGAGGCGGCGAAGTCGTGGCCGTCGCGTTCAAATCCAGGCACGCAGCAGAACAGCGTTCCGGCCTCGGCGAGCCGGTCATCCAAGGCCATCGAGGTGATCTCGACGTCGCCCTCTCCTCGCTCCAGACCGTCGAATAGCTCGCTCAACCGCATGGCGGCAGGGTAACGAGGCGTCCGGCCTTTACTTCGGCGCGATTCGCAGGTACGGCAGCGCGAATGATGCGATCTCGCCGAATGCTGGCGCGGCAACCGAGCCGCCGTAGATGTCGCCCTGGGGTTCGTCGACAACGACGCTGATCAGTAGCTCAGGATCGGCAGCCGGCGCCATGCCGATGAACGACGCCACGTAATCGGACTGCGAATATCCCCCGGTCGCGGGGTCAATCTTGTTCGCCGTACCGGTCTTGCCGGCCAGCTCATAGCCGGGGATAACGACCTCGCTGGCCGTACCACCGGGCTTGAAGACGCCGGTCAGCATCTCGCGAACCGCGGCCGCCGTCTTGGCGCTGATGATCCTCTCACTGGCACCACTCGCAGCGGTCGCCTTGCCGTTTACGGAGTTGACGACGCGCGGCGTAATCAAAGTTCCACCGTTCGCTATCGCCCCGTAGGCACTCATCATCTGAATCGGCGTGACGAGCTCGCCTTGGCCGATCGGCATGTTGCCCATCGAGGACCCGGAGTATTCAGCCAACGGGACGATTAGACCGCGTTCCTCACCAGGAAGGTCTACGCCGGTTCGGTGGCCGAAGCCAAAACGGTTGACCCACTGACTGAAGCGTTTCGCTCCAAGCCGTTGGCCGATCATGACCGCACCAACGTTGCTCGACTCGGCAAGGATGCCGGACGTATCAAGCGTGATCCAACCACGCTCGTGCGATTCACCGATCACACGGTCGGCTACCTGAATAGTTGGAGCAAGATTGAATGAGGTCGTTGGCTCGACTTTTTTATCTTCGAGCGCGGCGGCGACAGTGAAGGCCTTGAAGGTCGAGCCCGGCTCAAAGGTCATGCCGAGCGCCCGGTTCTGGGTCGCCTCCGGCGGTGCGCTGCCAGGATTGTTGGCATCAACCTTCGGCCAACTGGCCATCGCCAGCACGGCTCCGGTCTTCGGGTTCGTGACGATCGCGGTGGCGCCCTTCGGGTTGTACTCCTCGCCGACCGACTGCAAAACTTCCTCTGCCTTCAGCTGCACTTCTGCGTCGAGCGCCAGCGCCATCGCTCCACCAGGGACCGAGCTCTTGATGTCGCGCGTTTCAATCGCTTGGCGGCCGCCGTCAAGCACGCGGCGCTGCTCCCCGTCCTGGCCACGCAGCACCTTGTCGTGGGCGTACTCGAGCCCGAATAGCCCGTTCCCGTCGATACCAACGACGCCCAAGACCTGGGCTGCCAGCGCCCCGCGTGGGTAGGTGCGGAGCGCGCCGGGGGCGAAGTCAATGCCCTCAATTTTCAGCGCCTTGATCTTTTCGGCGGCTGCGGCAGGGACGTGCCTTGCGAGGTATACAAAGCCGGTGTCACGGCGAGCTAGGTCGGTGACGAGCTCGTTGGCTGGCACGCCGATCAGCGGCGCCAACTTATTGGCTGTCGCGACTGGGTCTTTAATCAAGTACGGCGTCGCTGAGATGTCATCGGCCGGAATCGACGCCGCGAGCGGTACGCCCTTGCGGTCGGTGATCGTTCCGCGCTCGGCCGGCAGCTTCGCGACCGCCACCTGCTGCGCGGTCGCTGCGCTAGAGAGCCCCGAGCCCTTGACAAGACCGAGGTAGAAGACGCGTATTCCGGCGATTGCGAGGAGGAGGAAGAATGAAGCGAACAACAGGCCGATCCGTCGCTCGATCAGCGGCATCGCTAGTTGGCCGCTCCTGCGGCTAAACCACCGGAGTCTGCTGCTGGAGCCTCAGTCTGCTCTGTAGGTGCTGCTTGCTCGGTTGTATCTACTGGCTGCGAGTCAGTCTGATCTAACTGCGTGACAGCTTGATCGGTCGATCCTGCGTTCGGGTCGCTCTCAAGCGTTGTCGAATCGGTTGTCGCCCCGCCCAGGCCGGTCAACGGATCGATCGCCTCTCCAGCAACGGCGCCGCTAACCGAGCAGGCCGTGGCGTCACCGGCCTTGAGGTAACAGACGGCATCCGGCGCGGGCATCACGAGGCCAAGGTTTCCGGCTGCACCGGTGACGCGCTGGGCGCCATCGAGCCGAGCGAGCACGGAACGCTGCTCGGCGTTGTCGCGCTTCAGGATCTGGCTCTGCTCGGCGTCGGCACTGATCTGCGTGTTGAGCTTCAACAGCGATACCTGAACGAAGACCAGTCCGATCAGCGCGACGGCCAGAACGCCGATCAGTCGGCGCCCAACGAAGAGTCGTGCCAGTAGCCCGCCTGAGGCAACTCCAGCGCGGCCGATGCTCTGGCGCGTTGGCCGCGACGGGCGCGGCAGTGAGCGGCCGCGCCGTAGCGGCCGTGGGCTTGTGATCCGCCCGGCTGTTGCCGACGCTGCTGTTGGCGGAGGAGTCATTGCGCCGCCCCTACGATCTTCAGCGCCGCGCGCATCCTTGCCGAGCGGGCGCGTGGGTTTTCATCTGTCTCAGCTTCTGTCGGCGTGATCCCGCCACGAGTCAGCAAGGTTGCCTCGGCTACATGGCCGCAGCGGCAGATCGGCAGGCCCGGCGGGCAGACGCATTCGCGGGCCAATCCTGCGAGAAACTGCTTCACACGGCGATCTTCTAGTGAATGGAACGAAATCCCTGCAAATCGGCCATTTTCGCGTAGTAGCTCCCAAGCCAGTGGGAGTGCGGCATCGATCTCTTCAAGCTCGTTGTTTACGGCGATCCGCAGCGCCTGGAAGACGCGCTTGGCGGGGTGGCCAGCGCCGAAGCGGGCTGGCGTTGGGATTGCCTGCGTGACGATCTCGACCAGCTCAGTTGTTGTCTCAATTGGGCGACGTTCGCGCTCACGCACGATTGCGCGGGCGATCTTGTCGCTGTAGCGCTCCTCGCCGTACTCGCGGAAGGTGCGCGCCAAGCGACGCTCATCCCATTCGGCGACGATCTCGGCTGCCGTGATCCCCTCTGAGGGGTCCATCCGCATGTCGAGCGGCGCATCGGCTGAGTAGGAGAAGCCACGCTCGGGAGTGTCGATCTGCATCGAGGAGACGCCAAGATCGAACCAGATCAGGTCAACCGGCAAGCCTTCTTCGGCCAATTCAGCGAGCGCCTCTGCGAATGAAGCTTCGATGAAGCGTGTTTGGCAGGGAAGTTCGCCGGCGAGCTCGTCGAAGCGCCGACGCGCTTCAGGGTCACGGTCGATTGCCACCAGCAGCCCGTCGGGGCCTAGCTTTTCAGCGATCTGGCGGCTGTGGCCACCGGCGCCGAAGGTTGCATCTACGGCCACTTCGCCGGCGCGCGGATCGAGCACAGCGACCAGTTCATTAGCAAGCACGGGAACGTGGTCGGTGCGCATCAGCAGCATCTCAGTTGGCCTGGCCAAGGGTCGCGGTGATGTCGAGCACGTCGGCTGCGAGCTTGGCGTTCTCGGTCGCCCATGCGGCGCGGTCCCAGATCTCAATGCAAGGGCCGGCGCCGGTAACGACGACGTCTTTGCCCAGCGAGCCGTGCTCGAGCAGGAACGGCGGCACCATTACGCGGCCGGCGGCATCGAGCTCGGTCTCAACCGCGTTGGCTGAGAAGTAGCGCTGCAGGTCGCGAGACTGAGGCGAGAGTGGGTTCAGCTCACCGAGCGCCGAAGCAACGAAGGCTTCGTACTCGTCCGGCGTCCAGACCGAGACGCAGCGCTCCACGCCCTTCGCGACTACAACCCCATCGCTCAGCGATGCACGGAACTTGACCGGCACCGTAAGCCGGTTCTTCGCGTCGAATGTGTGGTCGAAAGTTCCTCTGAATGCCATTTGGTGCCTCGCCTGTCGCCAGCGAGATAAGTAGTTGCGGGCCGTGGTGGAGGAGTGGGAGGAACCCCTCCACCCCGGCCTGCGACTCGGATAGTACCCACTTCATCCCACATGTCAACCCCAAACGCACATTATTTCCCACATTGCTATTTCCGCGCTCCCCCGACCGCCACTGCGTTCGCCCGCAATCGCCCGCCAATACTGCGTTTTTCAGCCATTGTTCAGCTCCCGTCGAGACCCGCAATCATTCCTGCTGCGACGCAACAAATTGCCGCCGGAACGAGCAAAAGCGCCACGATCAACTGGATCTTTGGCGCCGCGCCTTGGGCCTGCTCGGTGATTCTGCGCTGCCTGTCGGCGCGCGCTCCAGATGCCAAGGCAGCGAGCATCGGTTCCAACGCGACGCCATAGCGATCGGCTCGCCCAATTGCCGCTACCAGCGCGACAACCTCCGGTAGCGGGCAACTCCGCTCCAGCTGCGCTAGCGCCTCTGCCCTCGATGTACCGAGGCGCACGCGGGCATCAGCCAGCCCGAGCTCCAGCGCAAGCAGCCCGCGGCCATGCTCTCCGGCGCCAGCGAGCGCACGCCCCAGTGGCAGGCCGGCCCTGACTGCCAGCAGAATCCGATCAACTACAACCGGTAGCTCAGCTTCCAGCAAGCGTCGTCGCTGGCCCGCGCGGCGCCGGAGCAGCAGGTCGGGCAGCAGGAAGCCGGCGACCGGGCCAACCGTCACAACTAGCGCCGCGCGACCCGGGCCAAGCGCACTCGCTGCAGCGAGCGCGATGCTCAATCCGACCGCGGCCGAAACAAGCTTCACTCCCATCAGCTCACTGGGGCTGTAACCGGCGGGATTTCCTGCGGCATCAATCAGCAGGGCAAGTTCGCTAGGCGCCGCTAACGCGGTAAAGCGGCCGAACAGCGACCGCAGCCGCTGGCCGCTAACGTCCGGCGCAAGCGAGCGAGCAGCCTCTGCGCGGCGTTCGACGCGTATCTGCGCCCACTCTGCCAAGGCAACGACTGCGCAGCCACCGCTAGCCGCAGCGGCAAACGCGGCAAGGCTAATCATCCTCGCACGCGCGCCACGCGGCGGACCGCTAAGACGGCCACGACTTGGAGCACGGCGGCCAAGAGCAGGAGCGCGCGCGGCAGCGCCAAGCTGAAGATCGCTGCCAGCGCCCCGGGGGCCAGCAGCGCAAAAATCAACGCGCCGACAAGTGGCATCGCCAGCACAATCCTCGCCGTCAATCGGGCCTGGGCGCTGGCGGCACGCGCTTCGCGCAGCGCTCGGCCGATGCTGTCGAGGTCACCAGCCAACTCACGCAACAGCCGCGCCAAATCTCCCCCGCTCCGTCGCTGCAGCTGAATGGCGGCGATGATTGCCTCCCATGGCCCTTCTCCGCAGCGCAGTCGCATCGCATCCAGCGCGTCGTCGGGGCTGAGCCCGATCGCGATCGACGCGGCAACCTCAGCGAGCGCCGCTCGCGTCTGTTCGCATACGGCGCCTTCACTTGCGGCGCTGCCGATCGCTGCGCTGAGCGAGCGACCTGAGCTAAGTGCGGCGGCAATTGCCCGCGCGGCTGGCGCCGCATCGTGGTTGACACGCGCCCGCCAGCGTCGCTGTCGCGTACGGATCAGAAGAAGCGCCGCGAGCGGGCTGCAGGCAGCCATCAACAGCGCTGGCGCGGCGCCCAGAAGCGACCAACCAAGCAGCGTCGCTACCGCCGCGGCAAGCAGCGTTAGGCGGCGACGCTCTGCCACCTGAGCGCCGCGGCCATCGCTGCCGGCCGCCTGCGCTGGGGCTATCAGCGCTGCTAGTGCGCGCAGGAGCGAGACGCGTTCAAGCCCGGCGAGAAGCTCCCAACCGACGATCGCCGTCAATCCACCGGCAAGCCCAGCAATTACTGCCGCCGCGCTCACTGCGCCGTGCGCTGCGCCGAGTAAATCGTCTCTGTTCGTAGCTCGCCCTCGGCTGCGACGACGCGGTCCACCTGCGCCACGCGGCGCACTCCAGCGCTGTCGCGCAGCTGCAAGACGACAAGGTCGATCGCCTCCGCAACCTGAGCTCGAATTGCGGCGTGCGGAAGCCCTACGTCAGCCATCAGTGCGAGCGTCTCGAGGCGCCTCAGCGCCTCGGCCGGCGAGCCTGCGTGGATCGTCGTAAGCGACCCGTCGTGGCCGGTCGCCAGCGCGATCAACATGTCGAGCGCCTCAGCGCCGCGGACCTCGCCGACAATGATCCGGTCGGGGCGCATTCGCAACGCGTTGCGGACCAGCATCCGGATCGTCACCTCGCCGCGACCCTCGATGCTGGCCGGTCGTCCTTCAAGGCGTACGACGTGCGCAAGGGCTAAGCGAAGTTCCGCCGTGTCCTCAATCGTGACGACGCGCTGATCGTCGCCTAGCAACCCGGCTATCGCCGCTAGCGTCGTCGTCTTTCCGGAGCCGGTGCCGCCGCAAACGAGGATGTTGAGCCTGCGCTCGATCGCGTCGAGAAGCAGCTCGGTCAGCTCGGGCGTCCAGGAGCCAAGCTCAACGAGCTGGCTGGCGGAAAGCCCGCGCGGGCGAAAGCGTCGGATGCTGAGTGCTGGCCCATCGACAGCCAACGGCGGCAGCACGACGTTCACGCGCGAGCCATCGGGCAGGCGCGCGTCGCAGAGCGGCTCAGCTTCATCTACTCGCCGGCCAGCCGGCGCCAGCAGCCGCTCGATCGTCAGCCGCAGCTGATCCTCACTCTCAAAGCGGGCATCTGTCTGCAGCAAGCGCCCGCCGCGCTCTACCCAAACGGGATTGGTCCCACTGACGAGAATTTCGTCCACCCGCGGGTCACGCAGCAGCATCTCAAGCGGCCCAGCCCCGAGTGCTCGCTCGGCGATTCGCTGAGCGATCAGCGACCGACTTTCGGCGCTTAGCGCGGCCCCGCGCCGGTCGACTATTTCAGCAAGCTGCAGCGTCAAGTCAGCGGCCACGTCGCCGCCGCGAGCCTGCTCGAGCAGCAGTGCGTGGAAGGTCGCGGCGATCTGGTCGATCGGGTCAGCCCGGTCGGCGCTCATCGCGCCGCCGCTGGCGGCCTTGGCAGAGCGCGCAGCTCCCGTGCCGCGCTCTGTGCCTCTGCCAGCAGCACCGCCTGCTGAAGGCTAACTCGCAGTGCCAAGGCAACCCGCGGCAGGCCAGCACTCGCGCCTTCGGCAACGGCGGATGCTGGCTTAGCTTCGACGACCTCAGCGTCGCGAAGGCCAACCCGCGTTGTCGCAGAGCCATTAGCCGTGTCGCGCGTTATCAGCAGATCGATGCGGCTTCCGGGCGTGATCTCGCTGGCATCACCGACGACGATCACGCGGGCCAGCCGCTCGTCGGCGGCGGAACCGATCAGCGCTGTATCGGTGCCAGAATCGGAGCCCTGCAAGAGCGCTGGCTGAAGGTCGGTCCCAGCAGGAATCGCAACCGCTGCGCGAGCGCCAATTAGCTCACTAGCGTTCGCGAATGATTGCTCGGGGGCAAACCTCTGGGGAAGCTCGCGCAGCGCCAACATCGCCGCCACTACTGATTGGCCGCGGCCGATCGGCTGGACTGTCACGACGACCTTCACCGAGCGGCCGACGCGGCTCTCAATCTCTGCTTCGCGGCCCGAGACCTCTGACGCGGCTAACGCGCCGAGCAACAGAGCGAGGCCACCGAGTAGGAGGGCGCGCCGGCGCCGACTCACGCCGCCAGCGCAATCTCCTCGCGCAAATCATGCTCGTCAACCAACGCAGGCGCATCGACAAGGCGATAGCCGACGCCCCAAACATTGACTACGTAGCGCCCACCTCTTGCGCCCAGCTTGCGGCGGAGGCGGCAGGCGTGAGAATCCAATGTTCGCGTCGTCCCAACCGTGCGGCGACCCCAGACCGTGCGCAGCAGTTCAGCTTTTGTGAAGACCCGAGTTGGGTCGGCGGCCAGCACGCGCAGCAGCGCGAATTCCTTCGCACTGAGCTCCAGCACAGAGCCGGCCAGCAGCGCGGTCCGCGAAGAAGTGTCGAGCTCAATGTCAGCGACCCGTAGCCGACCGCCAGAGCGGCTGCGGTCGGCGCGGCGAAGCAACGCCTCGACGCGGCAGCGCAGTTCGCGGTAGCTAAACGGCTTCTCAACGACATCGTCGGCTCCCCGCTCGAACCCACGGACGCGGTCGAGCTCACCGCAGCGGGCGCTGAGCAGCATCACCGGAACCTGCGGGTCGATCCGACTGGCTACGCCATCGGCCTCGCGCACATGGCTAACAAGATCGAGCCCCGACGAATCGGGCAGATCGACATCAATCAGCGCGAGGTCCGGATAGCTGGTCTCTAAGTGGCGTATTCCGTCACGGACACAGTCGGCAACGAGCATGTCGTAACCGTCGGCGGTGAGATGGTCGGCGAGGAAGGTGCGCGTAGCGTCGTCTTCTTCGATTAGGAGGATCGTGGCTCGGTCTCGATTGATCATGCTCGCTATAGGGCACGTTGCGTAACTCTTCCCCCCCTCCCCGCTTGGAGTGGCGCGCCAACCGCCGCGCAGATTAGGATTGGTTTGTGCGTAACCACCGCCTCTTTGGGCCGCTACTGGCAATCGTCGGGGCGGCCGCTTTTTTTGTCATCTCGCTGATGACCTGGTACCAAGTTGACCTGAGCAAGATCTCGGTTGGCGAAAAGTTCGCCGCGCAGTACGCGAAACAGGCCGATCTAGCTACAAGCGCGAACGCCTGGGAGCCGTGGGGATTCGGCAGCGACATCTTGATGCTGGCCGTGATCTTGGGCGCGATCGGGCTTGGCGTCCTACTGATCGCTGGCAGTAGCCGCGCCGTCGCACTTGCCGGGGCGCTACTCGCGCTCGGCGTGATCGGCACGCTGCTGGTGCTGCTGCACATCCTCAGCGGCCCGCAGCCAAGCGACCTCGTCGATATCCAGCCGATCGCTTGGCTCGGTGCGCTCGCGGCGATCTTGATCCTCGTTGGCGGCTACCTCAGCTTCGATTACGCGCAGCACGGTGCGCCGCAGCAGCCGAAGCCAAAGGCCAAGCCTCAGGCTCCGAAGCAGGCGGGGCCGCAGCGACGGCCGAAACCCGCCAGCCGCGCCGGCGTCTGGGACGACGCCGACTTCGAATAGGGCAGCCAAAGGCGCGATTCAGCAGCGGCCAAATTCCCGCTCTATGCGGGAAAATCTGAAAGATCCCGTTCAGCAGGGGCGATTTACAGGGAACGGTCGTACGATCCCGACGGGTCCTTAGCCCTCCGGCTTGGACCCTCTTTATTTGTGGACTCAATGAACCCCTCAATCCGCGGAAATTACGACTCCGGCGAAGACTTCGTTCTCGAGTACGGTGAGCTTCGCTTCACCTTCAACGAGCGCGACTTCTCGGAGCGCAGCCAGCAGGCTGCCCATCGCCTCGGCTTCGTCGCCGGCAGCCTCGATGAGAACGAGCTCGAAGACCTCGTCAACCTCGCCGTCAACGGTGAGATCCAGCAGCCAGCTTCAGACCTCGGCGAACACGTAAACGATTGCTGGCCGGAGCTCGTTGGCCCCTCTGACCGCTCGCTCGTTCATTGGCTGCGCCGCCTGATCTTCCGCTCCGCCTGGCTTGACCAGCGCGTGATGGAGGGCGAGCTTGACGTCCGCTACGACGAAAAGGCCCGCTCCTTCACCTACGTGCAGCCCGACCGCGATGATGAACCGGTTGAGCTGGCGCCCGAGCCCTCGTGGGGCCGGGTCGCCTACATTCCGCGCTCAGCAGCTCCTTAAGCGCTAGCTGAGCAGGTTGCTGCGCAGCGTCTTGCTCCTGGCCTTGTCAACGGCCGGATCACCGATCTTGCCGCCGTCCTGTGAGACAAGGAAGATCAGCGTCGTCTCGCCGCCGACCGGCTCACGCGAAGCAGCGATAACGGTCAACGAACCGGCGCCAGGCACGTTGCGGGCGGCGCCGAGCACTTTGCGCGCGGCGTGAGCATCAAGGTCGTCGATCGAATCGATCACAACAGCACTGTGGCCGCCCTTAGCGGTCACCTTGCGGGCTGACTCAATTGCGCGGTCGATCGCCTTGGCCTGCGATTCGGCCGAGGCGGTGAGTGTTTCAACCGCAGCCGGCGTAATTCCAGCAGCAACCCATTCAGCGCGCTCTTCTGGCCTAGCGCCTGCGAGCACTACCGACAGCTCAACGTCTTCGATTGCTGCCAGCTCGGCGGCGAGCATGCGAAGAGTCGTGCTGCGGCCGCTGGCGAACGGGCCGACGACACTGACGCGTGATCCACGGCCGAATGGGGCGCTTGACGCGATCGTCTTCAGCGTTGAGCTCTTGGAGGAAAAGCCGATCTTCTGAGTTGGGAAGCCAGCCTCGAGCTTGTCGAACGGCGTGCCGACCGAAACCTCGTCGGCTGAGCTGCCGTTGATCGTGACGACGCGAACTAGCGACGGGTAGCGCTCCGAGCGGCGTGCGGGGCGCGCCGGGCCGGCAACCTTGTCGCCGGACTTCAGCTCGCAGCGACGGACCTGGGCTGCTGAGACGTAGACATCATCGTCGCTCTGCCCGGGTGGCTTGACGCGAACGAACGCTGAACCGTTGCCGAGCACTTCGATCGTGCCTTCGACCTCAGTTTCGCTGCCGTCGGAGCCGCGCTCTGAGCGCGAACCGCCGCGGCCACCGCTGCGGCCCCCTTCTGAGCGTGACGAACCACCGCGCGAGCTGCCGCCTTCGCGGCCACCGCTGCGTGAACTGCTGGAGCCGCTGCGCCGTGAGCGCGAGCGCGCTGGCTTCTCGGCGGCCTCATCGCCAGCGTCGTCATCGACCGGCTCTGGCTCAGGATCTGGGCCTGGGTCGCCGCCCTGATCGATGATGATCGCCTTTATAAGATCGGCTTTGCGCATGCGGCGAAAGCCTTCGAGCCCAAGCTCGGACGCAATCGCGTGAAGGTCGGCAAGCGGACTGCCCTCTAGGGCGTCACGGGAAAAAACAGACATTTACTTCTCCTTAGGTTGAATGAGGATCGGTTGGCACTCCAGCCGCGTTGTGACAGCGGCCAGCGATCCGTTGCGTTCACAACAGTAGCGCTCAGCGCTGACGCGTGTAATGAAGGAAGAGGAAGCCCTCGCTGCGCCAAACGTTTTCGAGCTCCAGCCCAAGAGGCGGCTCGAAAGCCTCTCCGCTGAGCAAAGTCGGCGCCGATCCTGCGACCAGTAGTGGCGAAACCGTGAAGATGAAGTCATCGATCAAATGCTCTTCTGCAAGTGCCCGCAGCAGCGTTGGGCCGCCCTCGCTTAGCAGCGTGCGCACGCCATGGTTGGCGTAGAGATCTTCAAGGCAGCCGGCCAGCGTCAGCTCACCCGGCCCTGACCTAGCGACGCTTAGCTCGGCGCCGCGAGCTTCAATCGGCTCGTCGGACTCGGTGTAGATCACGATCCGCTGACCTTGCTGGGCGAACAGCTCTAGTTCGGCAAGCTGTGGATTCAGCCGCCGTGAGATCGTCGCCGCGATCGGTTCAGCGGGAAGTCCGGCGGCGATCCGTCGCTCGCGGTGATCGCTGTCTAGCAGCGTTGAGTAGCGCTCGTCGATCAGAGTTGTTGGCCCGATAAGAATCGCGTCGACGTTGCAGCGCAGCTCGCGCAGCACGGCGCGGTCGGCCGGACCGCCGAGCCCTCCGGCGCGGCCGTCGACTGCGGCGCGGCCATCGGCTGAGGCGATCATCGCCGCCACCAAGCGAGGCCGCTTGCCCTCCCCCGCAGCAGCGCCGAGGCCAAGCTGCTCGATCAGGTTGGCGGCGCTGACAGCAGCGCTGGATGCGGCAAGGTTCTGATAGCTCGGGCTCACGTAACCGATGCTACGCCAGCAGAGCTAGTTGGCGACTTTGACCTTGCCGGCAAAGACCGACCTGTTGCCAGCAGCGTCGGTCGCCGTGACCGTGACCGTCAGTTTGCCGCCGCGCCGTGAGCGGTGCTTGAGCCTGAAAAACGAGCTCCTGACGGTGACCGAGGGCGAACCGTCGCCAAAATTGACTTTGACCGACGTGAGTCCCGAACCCTTTGGCGGTTTTGCCTCGGTCGCTGTACCTGAGACCGTCACGTATGAACCGGAGCCGCGGAGCTTGACGGCGAGAACCGGCGCTGTCTTGTCGATCTTCAGCTTGCCCAGCGACGAGGAGACGGCCTGGCCGGCGCGATCGAAGCTCTCGATGCGCAACGTGTGAGTGCCTTCGCCGAGCGGGCTGACCGGCGTGAAGTCGGTTGTCGTCGAACTTCCCGCCAGCAGATTGTCGATGTAGACGCGGTAACCCAGTGGCGGCCACCCCTGCGCCGAAGCCCACCAGCTTAGTTTTGGAACGAGGCTCGTCTTCCAGCCGGAAAGCTTAATCAGGCGGACCGGCTTTAGCGGCCGATAGAACGAGCCGATCTGGAGTCTGCGCGCACCGATAGGACCCTGCGTGAAGGCAATCACGCTGTCGCCATAGCGATCGGTGGCAAGCTCTAGCCCTCCGCCAGCGTCAGCTGCGCCGAGCTCAGGAACAGACAGCAAAGCGGCGGAGCCAAACGGCGTCGGCGCTGGCAGAGTGTCGTCCTCGGCAATGCTGCGGGCGATGATCTCTTGGCCGGGAGCCTGAGCCCAGGCGCTAAGGCCGTATTGATCGACGGCGAAGCTGCTTGCGGGAACCGCGTCCTGCGCTGCGGAGCTGCCCAAGGCGGTCGCCGCGGTGACCGCGCTGCGGCGGATGATCGAGGCCCAGATCATCCCATCGGCGCCCTGCACATTGATGATCCCCGAGCCGCGGTCGTTGGCGGCGATCGTTGGCCCTGCACTAGCGCCAATCGCTGCGCCATCGGCAAGCGCCTTTGGCGCCTCCAGCGTTGAGGCCCTCACGCGCCGAACAACTGCTCTCCGCACGCCATCAGCGAAGCTCTGTGAGAAGGCAACCCAAGCGAAACTCGAATCGGCCTGCAGCGCGATTGCTGGCCGGTCGGCTGAGCCTCCAGCCTGACCGTCGAGTGCCTCGGCGGCGGCGCTCATCACGATGGCTGAAAAGGCGCTGCGCACGAGCCGCCTAACGCCGATCCGCGTTGTTCCGCTATCAACCTCGCCGAATGCCACGACGGCCGTGCCATCGGCCGACGTTGAAAGCTTCGGCGCCAGCTCGGGAGAGGAACCGGCGCTGTTGGCCGGGTTGATGTTGGCGACGCCCGTATAGACGGTGTAGTTGGTCACGCGGCGCGGCAGATAGGCGGCGCGGACGCTGCTGTTCTCGGCCCAAGCCACGTAGGCGACGCCGCTGATCGGCGCCATGTCAAGCGACGGCGAATTCGCCCCCGGGCCGCCGAGCTGCTGCGGCGCCGAGAAAGGTTGGCCGGGGGTAATTTGGACCCTCGCCCACAGACCTGCGCTGTTGGCGTAGACGACCGTCATGCGGCCACCATTAGAGATGCCCACAACCGGTTTGCCAATTACGGCCGGTTGGCCGGGATCGACGCGCACCGGAGGCTGCGGCGCGCCGGAGGAGAGCACGCTGATGTAGGCGTGGTCGGCGCCTTCATCACTGCGCACGTAGGCGACAACGCCGCTGCTATCGAGCGCCATGTCGACGTCGCCGAGTAGCGTCACACCGGTCGACGGTCCGTCAACGGTTAGCGCGCCGGCAAACGATCCCTCGGCTGAGGCCCCGGTAGCGGCCAACAGGCTTGCCGCGCAGATGAGCGCGCAGAACAAGACGATCGCGCCCTTCGATCGAATAAGCGGCACCTCTGGAAGGCTACGCAGTTGGCGCGACGTTGGCGACGATTCCCTCAGCAGCGGCCTCAGCGCTGAAGTTCGCCACCTCAACTTCAACTCGTGCCGCGTCCCAGCCGAGTTCACCGGCCATCGCCTGCGCAGCGCGGCGCGCCACTGCGTCGTCATCGGCGGTTACCTCTCGCGCCGCCAGCAGCGCAACGCGACTGCGGCGCAGCAGCGCGTCGCCAACGCTCCGTGCCTGCTCGTGGCGCGCTGCGAAGACGACCTCAGCGAGTAGATCGGTCGGCCCGTCGGCGACGATTGGCTGCGCCAGCTCACCGCGCTCGGCAGCTACTGCCAGCACGTCACGCGCGCGGTAGCCGTAGCGGCCAGCGAGCTGCTCATAGGCATCTTCAGGGACGCCTTCGACCCGAGGCAGATCCTTCGCTTCAATCGCCTGCCCGAGTGGGATCTCCTCAGTGCGGCAGGGAGCCTCGCGCGAATCACGTTCGACGATTCGGTCGACCGCCATCTTGCCCATCCGCCGCCAGGTCGTCAGCTTGCCGCCTGTGATCGTGATCATCCCGTTGCTGGTCTCGTAAAGCTCGGCGCGGCGTGAAATGTCAACCGACTTCTTCGGATCGCCGGTGGCTATCAGCGGCCGCACTCCAGCAAAGGCGCCACTGACGTCGCTGGCGTCGAAGTCGGTGGCGAAGAACTCATTTGTCGCGTCGAGCAAGTATTCGATGTCGGAGGCCGCCGGGCTGACGTGATCGAGCTCGGTTTCGTCGTAGTCGTTGTCGGTCGTCCCGATCAGCGTCGAGCCAAGCCACGGCAGCGCGAAGATTGAGCGCCCCTCCCCGGCCGGCACGATCACGCCGTCATTGAGCGGCAATTTCGCGTTCGAAATCGTGATGTGCGTTCCGCGACTGGGGCGGATCACCGGCAGGTCAGCTTCATCGTGGAGGTCACCAGGGCGTAGCCGGTCGGCCCAAACACCGGTTGCGTTTACGACGTTGTCGGCCTCAATCTCAAACTCACTTCCGCTCTCGACATCGCGCACCGCGATTCCTCGCGCGCGGCCGTTCTTCTCGACAAGGCCGGTCGCTTCAACCCGGTTGGCGCAGACCGTGCCGAACCTCTCAGCCTCCTCGAGCGCCGTCAGCACGAGCCTTGAATCGTCGGTCTGGCAGTCGTAGAAGAGATAACCGCCGGTCGGGTTACGGGGGGCGAGCGCTGGCACTCGTTCAACGACCTCTGCCCCATCGATCATCCGATGGCGCTCAGGCGACCAGTCGGCGCCGAAAGGATCTTCATCCTCACCGTCGCGCTTGCGCCGCCCACGCAGACTGTCGACCGCCATCACGTCGTAGAGGTTGAGTCCCACCCCGAGCCTGCGGTCCGGGCGCTCGCCGTCAAAGGCAGGCACGATCATCGGCAGCGGCTTCACGAGGTGCGGTGCCAAACGAACCATGATCTGGCGCTCGAGTAGCGCTTCGCGCACAAGTCCGAGATCGAACTGCTGCAGGTAGCGCAGCCCGCCATGAACGAGCTTCGATGAACGGCTCGATGTTCCCGAAGCGAAGTCGGCGCGCTCAATCAGCGCAACCGTATAGCCGCGCGTTGCGGCGTCGAGCGCGACGCCAGCGCCGGTGATGCCGCCACCGATCACGACGACGTCAAAGTGCTGACCGGCTAGCTGCTCGAGGGCTTTGCTGCGTTCAATCATCTCGAGTCAGTCTCGCAGCCACTGCGGGCGGCGGGCTCCAGCTTGGCGCGCTACAGCGCCGTTAGCTCAGCGGTGATCTCAGCGACCGAGCTTTTCGCGTCGCCGAATAGCATCGAAGTCATCGGCTCGAAGTAGAGCTCGTTTTCGATTCCAGCGAAACCTGGGTTCATCGAACGCTTCAGCACGATCACCGATTTTGACTCGTTGACGTTGAGGATCGGCATGCCATAGATCGGCGATTCGGAATTGGTGTTGGCGGCCGGGTTGGTGACGTCGTTGGCGCCGATCACGAGCGCCACGTCGGTGCGGCTGAATTCAGGGTTGATCTCATCCATCTCTTTGAGCTGGTCGTAAGGCACGTCGGCCTCGGCCAAGAGCACGTTCATGTGGCCGGGCATGCGGCCCGCGACCGGGTGAATTGCGTACTTCACCTCGACGTTGCGCTTTTCAAGTTCGCTTGCCAGCTCTCGGACTGCGTGCTGGGCCTGCGCAACGGCCATTCCGTAGCCGGGAACGATTACGACCTGGCGCGCAAAGGCCATCTGGATTGCCGCGTCGGCTGCGCTCGTCGCGCGAACCGTGCCACCGTTTTCGCCGGCCCCTTCTGCTCCAACTTCGCCTCCACCGCCGCCGAAACCACCGGCGATGATGCTGGGGATCGAGCGGTTCATCGCGTCGGCCATCAGCCGCGTCAGGATCGTTCCCGAAGCGCCCACGATCATGCCGGCGACGATCAGCGCCGTGTTGTTTAGCGCTAGGCCCGTGGCGGCGGCAGAAAGGCCGGTGAAGGCGTTCAGCAGCGAGATCACGACCGGCATATCTGCGCCACCGATCGGCAGCACGACGAAGAGCCCCAGCAGCGCTGAGGCGATCAGCAAGACGAGGATGTAAATCGTCGCCGTCTCGCCGCTGGCAATTGCAGCCGCCGAGCCGACCGCAATCAGCAGCAGCAGCAGGTTCAGCGGCTGCTGGAGGCGACCTGCGCCGATCGGGTGACCGGGGAGAATCTCCTGCAGCTTGGCGAAGGCGATATTTGAGCCCCAGAAGCTGACCGAGCCGACTATCGCCGCGAAGAGCGAGGGAATGATGAAGGTCAGCGGCTTATCGGCAAAGCCAGCGCTGTCATTGAACTCGGCCCATGCGATCAGCGCGATGGCGCCGCCACCAACACCGTTGAAGAGCGCCACCATCTGCGGCACGGCCGTCATTTTGACGCTGCGCGCTGAAGGGATGCCGATGATCGTGCCGATGATCAGCGCAATGATGATCAGAACCCAGTTGCCCATCCCGTCGATCAGGAACGTCGCGAGCACCGCTATTCCCATTCCGACCGCGGCGATGCGGTTGCCGCGGACAGCTGTGCGCGGCCCGGTCAAGCCGCTGAGGCCATAAATGAAGAGGCTGAAGGCGATGATGTAAAGCACGGCGATCAGATCGCTGGAATGGATGAACGAGGTTGCGAGCGGGGCGCTCATTTCTGCTCCTCATCTTCCTGCTTGACCGGCGCCGGCTTGCTCTTGAACATCTCCAGCATGCGGTCTGTAACGAGGAAGCCGCCGACTACGTTGATCGTGCCGAAGACGATCGCAACCATCAGCAGCCCCTTGTCGAGAGTGCTCAAATCCTCGCCGAGCCCGAGCACGATGATGCCGCCGAGCACAACAATTCCGTGGATCGCGTTGGTGCCTGACATCAGCGGCGTATGCAGCGTGTTGGGGACCTTTGAGATCACGGCGTAGCCGACGAAGCCGGCCAGCACGAGAATCGCGACGTTGGTGATGAACACGGCTGCGGCCTCCTATGCGCCGGCGGCGCTTTCGACCGCCGCCTTCGCTCCGGGGTGGACAATCTCGCCGCTCTTGGCGATGCAGGAACCACTGATGATCTCGTCTTCGAAGTCGGGTTCCAGCGTCGTCGCCGCGCCCTCTTCGCCGTCGTTAATCATCAGGTCGAGAAGCGCCAGCACGTTGCGCGCGTAAAGCTGCGAGGAGTGCTCTGGCATCTGTGCCGGCAGGTTCAGCGGCGAGAGGATCGTGACGCCGTCGATGATCGTCTTCTCGCCGGCAACCGTCAGCTCGCAGTTGCCACCGCTCTCACCGGCGAGGTCAACGATCACTGAGCCTGCGCGCATCCCCTCGACGGCCGCCGCGGAGATCAGCTTCGGCGCCGGGCGGCCTGGAACCAGTGCCGTCGTGATAACTACGTCAAAACCAGTGATCGCCTCGTTCAGTGCCTGCTGCTGGGCGGCGCGCTCCTCGTCGGAGAGCTCACGCGCGTAGCCGCCATCACCGGAAGCTTCGATACCAAGGTCAAGGAACGTCGCCCCGAGCGATTCAACCTGTTCGGCGACCTCTGGGCGAACGTCGTAGCCGGTCACGACGGCGCCGAGTCGGCGTGCGGTCGCCAGAGCCTGCAGGCCGGCGACGCCGGCGCCGAGGACGAGAACTTTGGCCGGCGGAATTGTTCCCGCAGCGGTCATCAACATTGGGAAGAAGCGCGTTAGCTCTTCGGCAGCGATGATCACGGCTTCGTAGCCAGCGACGTTGCTCTGCGAGGAGAGCGCGTCGATCGCCTGCGCGCGGCTGATCCGCGGAACCGCTTCCATCGCGAAGGCCGTCACTTTGGCGTCGCGCGCAGCGACCGCTGTCGGCGCGCTTGTCAGCGGCGCGAGGAAACCGATAAGCAGTGAACCCTCGTTCATCGAAGCGATCTGCTCTGGCTTCGGCGGCGCGATCGTGATCACAACGTCGGACTTCCAAACCTCGGCGGAATCAACGATCACCGCTCCAGCCTCTTCGAAGGCAGCATCGCTAATTAACGCCCCTTCACCGGCGCCGCGCTCAACGGCAAGCTCAATTCCACGGCCGCTGAGCTTGCGCACGACCTCAGGAACTAGGGCAACACGGCGTTCATCAGGATCGTGTTCTGTCGGGACGGCGATACGCATCGAGCAGCGAAAGTTAGACGATCGAGTGGCGGCGGCGACTCGCGCCTTGCTGCTCTGGCGCGGAGAAGCTCACCGCCGGACGGTCCTGATCGGCAGCGGCCGCTTGGCAAGCGCCGCGAGCGACTGCGAGGTGACCCAAACCGGCGTTGCTGAGCTGCTCCGCGAGTAACGGACTGAGCCACCGGAGGACTGCAGTGATCGGATGTAGCTGAGCGGCGAGCGCGCGCCGCGACGTCTTTGATAGTCGGGGTTACGGCCGGCGGCGACGAGCGCTTGAACGGCCAGCGCCGTCGACTGCGCATTCGATCGGCCTCCGGAGTGAAGTGGGTAGCCGCCATCGCGGTTCTGGCGCGCGGCGAGGTAGCGAGCCGCTCTTTGCGCGGCCGTGCTGCGACCGAGGCCGGCTGCAGCGATCGCCTGCACCGCACCGGCCGTGTCGTCGATCGAACTTGCGCCGCCTCGTCGTGCGTAGTTGAAGCCACCGTCTCGGTTCTGGCGCCGCGTGATCCACGCTGCTGCCTTACGGACTGGCTTGCCCGAAGCCCGGCTTCCGCTGGCGCGCAGAGCGAGCAGACCGTAGGAGGTCAGGTTGATTAGTCCAGCGAACGAGCCGTCGGCTCGCTGGCTTCGCTTCAGCCGCGTCAGCAGGCCGCCGGTTGATGGGCTCATCCCAGCGGCAGCTAGCGCCAAAGCCGTGCGCTCGATGTCGGCCGTCGTCTTTGCGCGCGTTGCCCAGCCGCGCAGCAGCGCCACCGGCGAGCGGCCACGCCGCCGGACGCTGAGCGGGTCGTAGCCGGCCGCGGCGAGCCCAATTATCGTCCACGAAGTCGTTACGGCGGTCGTGCGCGAAGAGCCCGCAAAGCCCCAACCCCCGTCGCTATTTTGAGCCGAAACTAGATAACGGGCGGCGCGCAGTGGTGAGCTAGCGGCCTCTGCATTTTGCGGCGTTAGCGCTGCGGCAAAGAGGAGCGCAGCGATTACGGCCGCGAGCGGGCCAGCGACGGCGCGTGCGCCTTCCGTCACCGAGGCTTTGGGGTTCAGTGCGGTCCACTTAAAATCGAGCCGCGTGCGGTAGCGCATCACGGCGCGCAGCAGCGCCGGCCCGAATGCCAGCGCGAAGACGACGTTGCCGAGCGCGTGCGCGATGTTGAACGGCAGCGAGGTCGCTGAGATCGCCAGATACTGAGTGATTCCCTGACCGCCGGCGTAGGTGACCCAGATTGAGCCGTCCATGATCGCGCCGAAACCGAGTCCGGCTGCGCCGCAGAGCAGCGCCAACGGAATCCGGCCGATCTGCTGCCCGGTGACCCGCCCGATGATCGCGCCGAAAACTCCGCAGAGGCCCCAGGCAACCATCTGCCAGGGCGTCCATGGCCCTTGGCCGAAGAGCAGGTTCGAGGCCAGCGCAGCGACCGCGCCAACGACGAAGCCCGGCGCGCCGCCGAGTGCGAAGCCGGCGATGAAAATGATGTCGGTCGTCGGCTTGACATTGGGGATTGGTGCGAAGGCGATTCGGCCAATCGCGGCCAGGCCGGCAAGCGTCGCGACCAGAGCGAGCATCCGCGAGCCGGGGTGCGTGCGCTCGTACCAGAGGAAGCCGCTGATCAATGCGGCGGCGAGGATCGCAAGCGCAGCGAACTCCCAGTTCATGGCGTTGCCTCGATTGTCATCCGCGCGCGCAGCAGTGCCCCGCCCTCTTCCGGCGTGCAGGCCTGGCCTTGGCCGCCGAGCACTCGCGCCGTTTCGGTCGCGAAGTGCCAGCCACCGCTCAAAACTTCGGCCGTCGGCGCGTCGGCGACGATTCGCCCACCGGAGAGCAGCATGACGCGCTGCGCCATTGCCGCTGCCAGTTCGGTGTCGTGCGTTGCCACCAGCACAGCGGTGCCGGCCGCGGCGAGCTCGTTCAGCCTCGAAATAAGATCGCCCTTGGCCGCCCGGTCCATCCCCCGCGTCGGCTCGTCGAGCAGTACTGCGGCCGGGCGCGAGCCGCTCAGCACTATTGCCAGCGCCAACCGTTGACGCTGCCCACCAGAGATGTCACGCGGGTGACTCGCGGCGAGCCCCTCAAGCCCGTAGTCAGCGAGCACGTCGGCGGCGACCTCGCGATCAACGCGTTCGTGAATCAGATAGTCGCCGGGGTTCTGCAGCAGCAGTGCGACGCGCCCTTCGCTCTCAACCTTGCCGTCGGTCGGCGTTTCGATCCCAGCGAGGATCCTCAGCAGCGTCGACTTGCCGGCGCCGTTGCGACCCATCAGCGCCGTCCGTTCGCCGGGCAGCAGGGCGAGATCGAGGTTGCTCAAGATCTCGCGGCCGTCTGGCAGCTCGAAGGTCAGGCCGTGGCAACTCAACGCCGACGGCGGGCGAGGCTCCGCGCGGCGCTGCCAGCGTGGCCGCCTGCGCTGATGCTGCTGCTCAGCCAGCTTGGGAGCCTCGACGGCGTCAAGCAGCCCGTGAGACTGGAGCGTCGCGCGCGCCTCCTTGACCCCAGACGGTGGCGGCCGCAGGCCGGCGCGCTCGAACAGCCGCGCGGCTGGCGTCTGTAGCGCCGGCTGATGCTCAGCCGCCCAGCCGAGCATCTCGCTCGGCGGCGCGTCACAGACCAGCTCACCTTCACTTAGGACAACGACGCGGTCGGCGTGGGCGAGGCAGCGTTCGAGCCGGTGCTCGACTAGTAGAACTGCCGTCCCCCACTCTTCGTTGAGGCGACGCAGCGTCCAGATAAGTTCATCGCCAGCGACGGGATCGAGCTGCGAGGTCGGCTCGTCGAGCAGCACGAGCGAGGGCCGCGCGGCCAACGCGGCGCCGAGCGCAACGCGCTGGAGTTCGCCGCCAGAGAGCTCGCCTACCGGGCGATCGAGCAGCTCGGCGATCGAGAGCGTCAGCGCTATCTCCTCAACGCCGCGAGCGACCGCAGCCCGCGAGAGGCCGCGGTTCTCGAGTGGGAATGCAAGCTCGGCGCCGACCGTCTGCATCACGACCTGCGTCTCTGGGTCCTGCAGCAGCGTTCCGGCCACCTGCGCCAAGTCGCCCGGGCCGTGATCACGCGTGTCCAAGCCACCGACGATCACCTGGCCGCTGGCCGTTCCTCCATGGAAGTGAGGAACCAAGCCGCTGGCCGCGCGCAGCAAAGTTGACTTGCCGGAAGCCGAGAGGCCGGCGCAGACGACGAACTCGCCTGGCTCGAGCGTCAATGAAACCTCGTGTAGCGCTGGCTCACTCTTACCGGGGTAGCTGTAGGAGAAGCGATCGAAGATCAGCGCGCTCATCGCCGCCTCGCCCGCTCGCCGATGATTGGTGCGGCGAGCGCCGTCAAAACAATCAGCGCCGC